>PMOP01000187.1:0-3579 GCA_003161495.1 Acidobacteriota bacterium
GCAATTTCGGGGACGCGGCGCGCGGCGTAGAGGCACATTCCGGAGAGCACGCCCCAGATAAATTTCTGCGCCTTGTCGCCTTCTTTCCCTTCGAGGGCCGGGCCAGTCAGCATACGCAACCGCTCGCGCGTGTCTTCGATGGCTTTTCCCGCTTCGATGGAAGCGAATCGCGCTTTCTGTTGCGGGCGGTACTCCATTTTCACGGGATCGAGCGTGAGAATTTCGGATTCGCCCCCCGATTTTTTCACGCGCTTGTAAAAGCCGCCGCCCGATTTGTCGCCTAGCCAGCCGCGCTTGGCCATTTCCTCGATGAGCACGGGAACGCGATATAGTTCGCGCGATTCGTCGTTCGGAATATTTTCGTGGATGTTGCGAATCACGTGGAGAAGGACATCGATGCCGACAATATCCGCGAGCCGAAACGTCGCCGACCTCGGCCAGCCCAGCGCGGGGCCTGTGCAGGCGTCCACTTCTTCAAACGTCATGCCCAGCTCGCCCATCAAACGAATCGCGTTCAGCATGGAAAATGTTCCGACGCGATTGGCGATGAAATTAGGAGTGTCCTTGGCGACGACGACGCCTTTTCCCAGAGTGTGATCGCAAAATTCCGAGAGCGTTTCGATCACCTCGAGGCTCGTCGCCACGCCGGGAATAATTTCAACGAGTTTTAAATAGCGAGGCGGATTGAAGAAATGCGTGCCCGCCCAGCGCTGCTGCCATTCCTCGGGCATACCCTCCGCGATGCGGCGCACGGGCAGGCCGGAGGTATTGGTGGTGACGATTGTCCCGGGTTTGCGAATCGCGGCGACACGCGAGAGGAGCGCGCGCTTGATTTCAAGATTCTCGGCGACGACTTCAATGATCCAGTCGGCCTCGGCGCAAAGCTTCAAGTCATCTTCAAAATTGCCGGTGACGATGCGATTCTCGAGGCCTCGCGTGAAAAAAGCGGCCGGCTTGGCTTTCACGGCGGCGGCCAGCCCCGCACGCACGATGCGGTTGCGAACGTCGGGGGAAGCCAGCGTCAGCCCGCGCTTCTGTTCCTCGGCGGTCAGCTCGGACGGCGCGATATCCAGCAGGGCGCACCAGACACCTGCATTGGCGATATGCGCGGCGATCCGCGCGCCCATGGTGCCCGCGCCCAAAACCACGATTTTTTCGATCGATTTTTTGGCCATCTCTGTTACGGTAAGCCCGTCACCCGCGCGCTGATTCGCCCCATCTTCGCTTGGGGCAAATCGAGTTGAATGGATGGAGGCGCCCATGCAGGTTACAGAAGCGACAATCCGGGGTCAACGAGAAACGCCGGGCATCCGTTTTAGGGTTACCCTTATCTTATTCCACCAATGAACGACACGAACACAAAGAAGGTCCTGACCTGGCTCCAAACCGCTGTGGAGCGCGTTCGGGAGTTCGCCTATACCGAGCCGCCTCCTGCCGCGCCGCCTCTGGAGCGGCCCCGCATTGGGATCGCGCTGGGCGGAGGCTTCGCGCGGGGTATCGCCCACCTGGGAGTCCTGCGCGTGCTGGAGGAGGAGAATATCCCGGTGGACGTGGTGACGGGAACCAGCGCGGGAGCTCTGCTGGCCATCTCCTACGCCAGCGGCCACACCCTCCCGGAAATTGAACGGCAGGCCAAAGCCACGCGGTTCAAGGACTTCGGCAATTGGAAGCTCTCCTGGATGGGACTGGCCTCGAATCAAAAGCTGGAGCACTACCCGCGCAAATTTCTCGGGGTGAGCACGTTTGAAGATTTAAAGATTCCGCTGGCAATCGCGGCAACCGACCTGGCCACCGGCGAGGCCGTCTATTTCTCGCACGGGCAGCTGGGGCCGGCGCTGCGGGCGTCGTGCGCGTATCCGGGCATGTTCGTGCCGGTGGAGATCGAAGGGCGCATGCTCGTGGATGGATTCCTTGCCGCGCCGGTTCCCGTGGATGCGGCGCGAAGCATCGGCGCCGACCTGGTCATCGCCGTGTTCCTGGAAGCCGCCAATAACCGTACGCCTTCCAGCATCGTGGACGTGATCGGCCTGTCCTTTGCCATTTTGCAGCGGCATGCCGACCTCGAATGGAGGGCCAGGGCCGACATCATCATTGAGCCGATGGTAAAAGATTTCCTGTGGGATGATTTTGAAAAGACCGCTGAACTGATGGCCGCGGGAGAAGCGGCTGCGCGGGCAGCGCTGCCGAAAATTCGCGCCGCCATTGCGGGGAAAACGAGCCCGGAAACCTCCCTGGTGAATTCGGGTACAGGTTTGAGAGAAAGAGAATAAGAGAGTCGCCAGAGTCGCCTTTCGAAGCTTTCTCTGCCAATCCCGCTACTGGCCGCAGACTCGCCGCCACTCAGGAGAAGGAAATCCCGGACTGCATCTCGAGCGATTTTGTGGGCAGAAAGACACGGCTGGCAGGACTCGATGAATTCTGCATCGTGCCCGGCCAGCCGTGTGAATCTTCATTCAATTTTGAAGAAACGCGGATTGTCCTCCGAAAGGTTTAGAAGACAAACCGCGCGACTAGATAAAGCGTGTTGTTGGAACCGGCATNNGTGTATTGAAATGTAAGGCCTATATTCTGCACGGGCCACCATGAAATATTGCCGATCAGCCCGTTGCTTCGCGGGTCGCCGTTGGCATTGCCGGTTAAGGGTGCCTGCGGATAGAGCAACGGATCGGGAGTGCCATCCACGTTGAAATATCCGATGGTGGCCGAGTACTTGTCGCCGAAGTGATACTCGGCGTTGACCTGAGCTGTATTCAGGTGATGTGGGATCAACGGATCTGCCAGGCTGGAGGCTGTGGCGACCAGCGCTGAATTTTCGCGAATGTACGAGCCGCGGATGGAAAGCACGTCGCCCTTGAATTGGGGAATGATCCGGTCATACTGGAAATCGGCCGCCCAGTCCGTGTAGCTGTCCTCCAAGCCGGTGATGGCTCCAGGCGTCGATTTCATGTGCATCCCATATGTACCGATCATCAGGTTATTGTTCTTGGAGTTTTGCTGCCAGGCAAGGCGCCAGTAGGGTGCTACTCCGCGAATGTTAAAGCTGAGCGGCGCGCCGCTGCCGTCCACTCCTGTATTTGGCTGCGGGGCGCCAATGTGCGCGGAACGATAGACCGTCCCCGCCAGATACAAGTGGTTGTCCCACATCGCGTACATGCCGATTCCCGCTACGTCCTCCGCTAGCGCTCCATTGACGATGGCTTCGGCATTCGGCCCCGGCGCCCAATCGCTGCCTACCCACGGGAAACCCCAGGCGGGGGTACTGTTCCAGAGGTCCTCTACGGTGGGATTGTTGTTCAGAGTGATTCCGTAGGCGAGGTCCTGCTTGAAAAGCTTCGTGGCATTGGCGTAGCGAATGTCGGAGTTATCCCAAGTGAAATGGTCGCCCTGGCTGGTATAGGTAACCTGCACGAAGCTGCCGACATGTGTGGCCCATGCGCCTGCCAGGAAAAGCGAGGCCTGCTGGGGAAATTGAAAGCTCCCATTCTGCGATGCAGGTTCAGGGGATTTCAAAGAAGTGAAGGAAGTATCGAATAATACAGAAAGCGGGAAGGACTCCAAAATATTAAGCCCGCTCGTGTT
>PMOP01000187.1:3606-3808 GCA_003161495.1 Acidobacteriota bacterium
AATGATGTAGCGATGACGGCAGTTCCACGAAGGCACATCTTCGGATCGTTCATGCTCGTTTCTCCCCTTTCTCTTCATCGTTCGAGATTGCAAAAACTTGACACACCCGCAGCACACAGCGAGATGAGCGCTCTTCCGGGAGCTTGCGGGCACTCCACCGGGTCACCCGCTCAGATCATTCATTTCGTGATAGCGACTGGCT
>PMOP01000187.1:3828-10844 GCA_003161495.1 Acidobacteriota bacterium
ATTGGAATCAAACTGTCAATCTGCGCTTTGCTCAGGGTTCCTCCGAAAGGAGGCATGTTGTTCTTGCCCTGTTCAATCTGGGTGTGAATTTCTGCGTCCGTCAGCTTCTTGGCTTCCGGCGCACCCAAATCTTTCGCCCCGACTGCTTTGCCGACGACCGTGTTTCCGGTTCCGTCAGGGCCGTGGCACTTGGCACAGTTGGTGTCGAAAAGCTTCTGGCCGTCCGACTGTGCTGCCGCGAAATGAGGGAAGGCGAAGAGAAATAACAGGAGCAGTGCGATGGCGCCAACTCGGTATTTCCATGTGATTCTTTCAAACATTTGTCCCTCGCAAAGTGCTGAGAGTTTTAAGACGTAAGAGCGTGCGAGTCCATTTTTCGCACAGGGACCGGCAGCTCATCTGTGACCAGCCGCACAGGCGTTTGTGACATGCGTCACAATTTCTGACAAGATAGTAACCCTTCTTGGCCGCAGGCCGTTAATAAAATTATGGCCTTTCCCCTTTTATAGGCATTAAGTGTGTCATTCAACGGGCCCGCATGCGGATGGGCAGCGAGATGGCGCTTTGCTTCCCGGCACATCCTCTGGCCGGTGACTTGCGTTTGCTTCCTCCGTGTCTTAGACTTTTAGTTTCGGTGTGTTTTTGCTGCCTGATTCGTTGCTCAGCTTCGCTCGAGCCATAAAATCTTCCGCCGGCATGCCGAAATCATTTGGAGGAGGATCCGTGTCTACGGCCCTGGAAAAGTGGGTGGAATCGACTGCGCGCATGACCCGGCCCGCGCAAATTCAGTGGTGCGATGGGTCGGAAGAAGAAGCCGCCCGCATCGAAGAGCAATTGATTCGCGAAGGCCAGACATTTCCTCTGAATGGAAAGACGTACCCGAATTGCATCCTGCATCGCAGCGATCCGAGTGACGTGGCGCGCACGGAAAAAGTGACGTACATCTGCACGCAAGATCGCGAAGACGCCGGACCCACCAACAACTGGATCGATCCCGCCGAAGCGAAAAAGAATATGGGCGCCTTGTTCGACGGCTCGATGAAGGGGCGCACGATGTACGTGGTTCCGTACATCCTGGGACCGGTAGCTTCGCCGCAGAGCCGCGTGGGAGTCGAGATCACGGACAGCGCCTATGTCGTCGCCAGCATGCGCATCATGTCCCGGATGGGAAAAGTAGCGCTGGACCGGCTGGGCAGTTCCTCCGATTTTGTTCCCGGGCTTCATTCCCTGGGGGATTTGAGTCCGGACCGCCGCTTGATTGCGCATTTTCCAGAGGAAAAATTAATCTGGAGCATTGGTTCCGGATACGGCGGCAACGCGCTGCTCGGCAAAAAGTGTTTCGCCTTGCGCATCGCCAGCTGGATGGCGCGCGAGCAAGGCTGGATGGCCGAGCACATGCTCATCCTGGGACTGGAATCGCCCGATGGAAAAGTGACGTATATGGCGGCGGCGTTTCCGAGCGCCTGTGGCAAGACCAACCTTTGCATGATGGTTTCGGCCCTGGAAAAGGAAGGCTACCGCGTGTGGACCGTGGGCGATGACATCGCCTGGCTGCAAGTCGGCGCGGACGGCTATCTACACGCGATCAATCCCGAAGCGGGATTTTTTGGCGTCGCGCCCGGCACCAACGAAAAAACGAATCCGAACGTGATGGCGGCGCTGCGCAAGAATACGATNNATGCACGATTGGCAGGGACGAGCATGGACGTCATCGAACGGACCCGCGGCGCAGGCGAATTCGCGTTACACCGTGCCGGCGGTTCAGGCGCCTTCGATTTCTCCACGCTGGGAAGATCCGGGCGGAGTGCCCATCTCCGCGTTTATTTTTGGCGGCCGCCGCGCACGGCTGGCTCCGCTGGTTTACGAAGCGACGAACTGGCAGCATGGCGTTTATGTTGCCGCGACGATGGCGTCGGAAACGACCGCGGCAATTACCGGAGCGGTTGGCGTCCCGCGGCGCGACCCAATGGCCATGCTTCCCTTTTGCGGATACAACATGGGCGATTATTTCGGGCACTGGCTCGAAATGGGAAAGGAAATCCCTCATCCGCCGAAAATTTTTCATGTGAATTGGTTTCGCAAAGGCGCCGATGGAAAATTCCTGTGGCCGGGTTACGGCGAAAATGCGCGCGTCCTGAAGTGGATGCTTGAACGGATTGAAGGGAAAGCCGCTGCCACGGAAACTCCCATCGGCGCTGTTCCCACCGCGAACGCGATTACGCTGGATGGCCTCGACGTGTCTCGCGAAACGATGAATGAATTATTGCGCGTCGAGCCCGCCGATTGGGTCAAGGAACATGCCGACGTCGGAGAGTTCTTCAAGAAATTCGGCGACCGCCTGCCGGAAGAGATTCACGAGGAGCACAATCGCCTTGGCGAACGCCTGCAGGGAGTACCTGCCGTCCGGAAATAAATTGACAATTGGCAGCTGGGTGTCATTGAATGTGACTTTCGCTGAAAGAGAAGTGTGTCAGTTTGAAACTTGATTCGTTGCGTTGCTGAAATTTAATCGGCGTTTCATTCAAGTTCAGCTTGTCTTTGATTTTTCCCGCTGCTAACATCCGCGTCTTACTAATTTCCTTGCGAATTGAGCATGCATAAATTTCAAAAATCCGCTCTCTATCGAATCGCGTCACGGTCATTGCGGCTGCCGTTGGCGCTCGTGATCGGCGGACTGGCGCTTTCTGGATGCCGCATGGGCGCGACGGACGCGGCGACGCGCGGCCAGGAAGTTTTCGAAACCTGCGTGCCGTGTCACAACTCGGATGGATCGGGGAACGCCGCAGTCGGCGCGCCAAATATTGCCGGAATGAAGGCATGGTACGTCGAACGCGAGGTCGACAAATTTCGCGCCGGGGTGCGCGGCATGCATTTTAACGACGTCGAAGGCATGCGCATGCGGCCCATGGTGCTCAGCTTGGCATCCGAAGAGGACGTGAAAGCTGTCGCTCATTATGTGGAGACTCTGCCGCCTGTTCCGCACGGATCGTCGTTCCCCGGCGATCCAAAAGCCGGGGCGGCGCTGTACGCAACGTGCGGCGCCTGCCATGGCGACACCGGCGCCGGGAATCAAGATTTGGGCGCTCCGCGAATTGCCGGAGTGGATGACTGGTATCTAGCCACGGAGCTGAGAAAATTCCGCAGCGGCGTTCGCGGCACAAATCCCAAGGATCGCGAGGGGAGATTGATGCGCCCGATGGCGCGCACGCTTGCGAATGAAGATGCGATTCGGAATGTGGTCGCCTACGTGGAAACGCTCAAACCCTAGGTCTGGTGGCGGGAGAAAAACATTTCATGGATCATGCCGAGAGTTCACCCGATCAAGTGGCCAAGATTGTTTTTTGGGCCATCGCGCTTTCGTCTTTTGCATTTATCACGGGAATTTTTATTTTAATCCGGTAGCGGGAGCCTGAATGCTGGAGCGGTATCTGACAGCTGCATCAACCTACGCACACTGGATCGATTATCAGTTTTTATTGATCGCGGTGCTCGTCGGGTTTTGGCTGATCGTCGCGGAAGGCATGATGTTCTGGCTGATCTTCAAGTTTCGCGCCAGGGACGGCCGTGCGACGCAATACATCACCGGAGAAGAAACCCATCTGAAACGGTGGATTACGATTCCACACATTCTGGTCATCCTGTGCGACATTGTGATCATCGTGCCCGCCATCCTGGTCTGGTACAACATCAAGCAGGTTATGCCGCCTGCCGATGAAACCGTGCGCGTGATTGGACAGCAGTGGGCCTGGAGTTTCCAGCAAGCGGGCCCGGACGGCGTGATGGACACCGCGGATGATATTCGCACCGTGGGAGAACTCCACGTCAAGGTGAACACGACCTATCACTTTGAATTAATGTCTCGCGACGTGGTCCATAGTTTCGCGGTTCCATCTTTCCGCTTGAAGCAGGATGCGCTGCCCGGCCGCACCATCAGCGGATGGTTTCGCCCCAATCGCGTCGGCTCGTATGACATTCAATGTACGCAGATGTGCGGCATCGGCCACGGGCTGATGGCGGGCCGCATTATTGTTGAGACGCCGCAGGACCACGCCGCGTGGCTGTTGCACAATTCCACTCCGGCTGTAGCTGGACAGCAGGCGCTCCCCTCGCCTTCCACCGTTGGAATGGATGGCCTTGCGACGATGGCGGAAGTGCGGCGATGAGCACGCACGTGGAACACGCCGAGCCGGGAATTTTTCGGAAATATTTCTGGTCCACCGATCACAAGATGATCGCCATGCAGTATTTATTTACGGGAATGGCGATGGCCCTGATCGGCGGTTATTTCGCCTACGTATTTCGCATGCAGCTGGGTTTTCCCAATCAATATGTTCCCGGGTATGGAATCGTTACGCCGGGGCGGTACAACGCGCTCGTCACCATGCATGGCAGCATCATGATTTTCTGGGTAGCCATGCCCGTGCTCATCGCCGCATTCGGAAATTTTCTGATTCCCTTGATGGTCGGCTGCGACGATATGGCGTTTCCTCGGATCAATCGCCTTTCCTATCAGATTTTTCTGTTGAGTGTTCTGGTCCTTCTTTCTTCTTTTTTGGTAAAGGGCGGCCCATTTGGCGGCGCCTGGACCGCGTACCCGCCGCTCTCCGCTGTCGGGTCGTATAATTTGACGCCGGCGGGCGCAACGCTGTGGCTCGTCGCGGTCGCACTGGAATTCGTAGCATTTTTGCTGGGCGGCATCAACTTCACCGTCACCACGATGAACAGCCGCGCGCCGGGCATGAAAATGTACGACATCCCGCTGGTCATCTGGATGATTGTCCTCGCGAGCATTATCTTCATGTGCTCGGCGGGCCCGTTGATCGCCGGCGCGGTCATGCTGCTATTTGATCAGACGATGTCCACTGGCTTCTTTGATCCCACGCGCGGCGGCGATCCGCTTTTGTGGCAGCACTTATTCTGGTTTTTCGGCCATCCGGAGGTGTACGTCGTATTGCTTCCGGCCATGGGAATCGTGGCGGAAATCATTGCGGTATTTGCCCGCAAAAAAATATTCGGATATAAGACCGTCCTGTACACAACCTGGGCCGTCGGCTTCCTGAGCTTCGTCGTGTGGGCGCATCACCAATTCGTGGCCGGGATCGATCCGCGCATGGCCAATATTTTTTCGATCACGACCCTGCTGATTTCCGTTCCCATCACGGAAATGGTGTTCCTGTACATCGCCACGTTGTACGGCGGATCGATCCATCTGGACACGCCGATGCTCTGGGCTTTGGGATTCATCGCCGAGTTTATGGTCGGCGGCGTGACGGGAATTTTCCTCGGTTCCTCCGGCACGGATATTTATTTGCACGATACCTATTTCGTGATCGCGCATTTCCATTACACGTTCGTGCCTATCGCGATTATCGCGGTGTATGGGGGACTCACTTTCTGGTATCCGAAAATGTTCGGACGCATGCTCAACGAGACGCTGGGAAAAATTCATTTCTGGGGCACGGTCATTCCCTTCAACGTGATTTTCATTCCGCTGTTCATCACCGGCACGGCCGGAGATCAGCGGCGCGTCTATAGTTACGCACTGTTCGCCGAGCAGTCCCGGCCCGCGCTGCAGCATCTGCGCCTGACGTCCACGATTGCGCTGCTCGTCATGCTGTCGTTTCAACTGATTTTTATTTTCAATTTTTTCTGGAGCCTGCGCAATGGCAAGAGCGCCGGCGCGAATCCGTGGCGATCCGCGACGCTTGAATGGACCGTGCCCTCGCCGCCTCCCCACGGAAATTTTGCCGTGATGCCTACTGTTTATCGCGGTCCGTATGAATACGGATTGCCGGGCGGCGCCGATGATTACGTGCCGCAGAACGTTCCCGACCAGGCCTTCGGAGACCAGAACTCATGAGCGCGAGCGCCAAGCCAATTGCGAATGCTCGCAGCGGGACGGGAATTCCCAGCGCGCGGTTGATTACCTGGTGGGTGATCGCCTCGGAAATCGTGATCTTCGGGGGCCTGCTGGCTTCTTACATTATGCACCGGGTCGCGCATCCGGAATGGGCGGAGTCCGCGTCGCATACGCTGACCTGGGCGGGAGCGCTCAATACATTCATCCTCCTCACATCGAGCTTGTGCGCCGTGCTGGCTCATCAGGCGGCAGACTCGCACGACGGGCCCAAGGCTGCGAAATTGCTTCGCCTGACCGCGCTCGGCGGACTGATTTTCCTGTGCGTCAAGGGATATGAATGGACGCTCGACATTCGCGAAGGGTTCGTGCTTTCTTCGGGCGGTTTTTGGTCGTTCTATTACACGCTGGCCGGACTGCACGGCCTGCACGTGCTCGCGGGAATGATTATCATGCTGATCGTCGCGGCGGACGCCGCGAAGAACGAGGAATTGCAGCGCGTGGAATGCATCGGGCTGTACTGGCACTTCGTCGACATCGTTTGGATTTTCCTGTTTCCGTTGCTGTATATCGCCAAGTGAGAAATGCGGATGCGGAAATTCAGTGAGGGACCGGGTAAAGAATCATGACGACTGAAACTCACGTTGATCATACCAATTACGTCAAGATCTGGGCCATTCTCGTGGCGTTGCTTATCGTCAGCGTTCTCGGATCGATGTCTCATGTCCGCGAAATTGTGCTCATCGCCGCGTTCGGAGTTGCGCTGGTCAAGGCGTATCTCGTCGCCAAGAATTTCATGCACATCAACGTGGAAAAGCGCTGGGTGCCGTATCTTTTGATTGTGTGCCTGCTTTTTATTGCGATTCTGTTTGCGGGCGTGGCCCCCGACGTACTGAAACACAACGGCCTGCATTGGAGCAAAAATCCGGCAGATGTATTAGTGCCTTCCGCTGCGGGCGCAACGAAAAATGAGTAGCCCAGCGACAACGATCGAATCGCGAATGTCCGCTCACGCGCCGGACGCCGGGAAGCGCCTGCCGAATTCCGTCCTGGCCATGATCATTTTTGTTGTCACGGAGATCATGTTCTTTGCGGCGCTGATGAGCGCGCACACGATCGCCCGCGCCACGGTGCCGGGAGGCGTGTGGCCTCCCGCGGG
>PMOP01000067.1:0-1383 GCA_003161495.1 Acidobacteriota bacterium
GGCTCGGCAAAAATCGGGAACGTAGTGTGCGCGCCCTGATCCGGTGACATCGTGAGGTATCCCAACTGGGGCGCGAGCATTTCTTCCGTTGTCGGCTTCACAGGATTCTCGAACGCAGTGAGCAGCTTCTTGCGGTCCAGAATCTGGATGACGCCGTTGGCTCCCGTGCCATAGGCCGCATAAACCCGATTCTTGGCGGTCCCAGCCGAAATCATTCCGTGAATTGCGATGCCTTCCACAACACCTTCGTGCGCCATCGGGTTCGGTTGCTGCCCGAGCAATCCAAAGTCTCGAATGTATTTGGGCTTGGCCGGATCGCTCAGATCGTAAATCTTCATGTGCTGGCCCTTCCAACCTTCGGCCGGCGCATTGGCAACCAGATACGCAATCCCGGTATCGCATTCCCACCAACTTTTGTGCGTGTGATCGAGGTCGCCCACGATTTGCGTCAGGCGAGTGGGGTGAGCAGGATCGGTAACGTCGTAAATTTCCTGAGCCTTGGATCCCAGCGGCCGCAGCAAATACCACTTCCCGCGCACTCCGTGCGGCAAAACGTTCCCGCTGCACACGCGCACCATCTGCGCCCCGCCCGCTTCCTCGCCCGCTTCCGTCGAGCCTGGTATATGCGCCAGGTACTTGGTCTTGGCCGGGTCAGTTACATCCACGATCGAAGTTCCGTTGGGCTCCACGACTCCGGTAAGCGGATTCATCGCGCTGCCGGTATGGTGGCCCACGTAAGCGATTTCGCGACCACCCTCATTGATGATGATTGGCTGGTACGCCGAGCGGCCCTGCAAATCGCTCCAGCCCGCCAATTCCATATTCCATTGCGACTGTTGATCAGGAGGATTGGGAAGAGGTTCCTGAACGGCCGGGCCGCCGGTCAACGCAATGGTTGGAATGGCCGGGCCATCCGGCGGTAAGCTCTGTCCCAGGACGCACGCAGGCACCGTCGCTGCCAGCAAAAATAGAATCTGTCGCAACAAAAAACTCCTGCCATTGCGCACGAATCTCACGATTTAATCTCCCTTGTCATTTGCCTCAAGTGTTAGCAAAACATACGTCCGACTCTCCGCGCCGTCAACCTCAATTCACATGGCTTTTCGTGGCGCCGGCGTCCCGCCGGCGTTTTTTTGCGGTGCAATAGCAGCAGAAAAACCGCCGGCGGGACGCCGGCGCCACGAAAGATTTGCGCTACGTCAGCGACGGGCCTTGCAGAGATGCTGGTGATGGAGGAACTTCACCGGAAATCGCGGACGCCGGCTTGCGGCGCCGGAAACGGTGTTGCAACCGGTCCATGTAGAGATAAATCACCGGTGTGGTGTAAAGCGTGAGGGCCTGGCTGACCATCAATCCACCGACGATGCTGATGCCCAGGGGACG
>PMOP01000067.1:1427-10236 GCA_003161495.1 Acidobacteriota bacterium
ATCATCATGATGGCGTTCTTCTTTACGATTCCAATCAACAGAACAATTCCAATCAGCGCGATAACTGTTAACTCCGTGTGAAATGCCAGCAAAGCCAACAGGGCTCCGACGCCGGCCGAAGGCAATGTTGAAAGAATCGTGACAGGATGGATGTAACTTTCGTAAAGCATTCCCAACACGATGTACACAGCCACAAGCGCGGCCAGAATCAGCCATGGCTGGCTTGACAGAGAAGATTGGAAGGCCTGCGCGTTTCCCTGGAACGTCGGATGAATATCGGAAGGAAGCCCCATTTGTATAACGGCAGATTCGATGTCCGTCACGGCGTCGCCCAGAGCAACTCCTTCGCCAAGATTAAATGAGATGGTGACCGCGGGAAATTGTCCCTGATGGTTTACGGCAAGCGCCGTGTTCTGTGTCTCATAGTGCGTAAAAGCACTCAGCGGCACTTGGGTTCCTGTCGACGAGCGCACATACAATCCTTGAATCGCATCCGTGCTGTCCCGAAACGTTGAATCGACTTCCTGCACCACGTGATACTGATTCAGCTGTGTGTAGATCGTGGATACCTGCCGCTGCCCGAACGCGTCATAGAGCGTGTTATCGATGGTCGAAGGAGAAATCCCGAGGCGCGACGCTGTGTCGCGGTCAATCACCAGGGTTGCTTGCAACCCGCGCGTTTGCTGATCGCTGGCAATGTCGCGCAACCGGGGCATCTGCCGCATCTTTGCTTCCAGGCGTGGCGCCCATTGCTCCAAATCGTTGAGATTCTCGCTCGAAAGCGTGTATTGATATTGCGAACTGCTGATCCGCCCGCCTACCGTGATGTCCTGATACGCTCGAAGGAATAGCGTCGCCCCGGGAACCTTCGCAAGCTTGCGCCGCAGGCGCGCGATGACCTGGTCAACATTGGCGTCTCTTTCGCTGAGCGGTTTTAATTCTATCTGTATGCGCCCGGTATTTTCCGCGCCGCCCCCGGTGTTTGCCGCTGTGGCTTTCACGGCCGGATCGGACATGACAATGTCCGTATATTCCTTCATTTTCTCCTGCATCATTGCAAAGGAAGTATCCTGGGCTCCCAGAATATTTCCGGCGATGAGGCCGGTATCCTGCTGCGGGAAAAAACCTTTGGGAATTACGATATATAAGTAAACGCTGAGGCAAATCGTCGCGCCCGTCAGCACCAGCATGAAGGGTTGATGCCGTAGAACCCAGCGCAATCCCGAGGCATACGACCGCACACTCCATTGAAAGACCCGCTCGCTCGCCAGGTACAATTTCCCTCGAACTTTCTCTTTCCCCGATTTCAAGAACAGCGCGCACATCATCGGAGTCGTGGTCAGCGACACACACAGGGAAACCACAATGGCCACGCTCAGCGTAATGGCGAATTCGCGGAACAGTCTTCCGATGATTCCGCCCATGAGCAGCAGAGGGATGAACACGGCAATCAGCGAAAGACTCATGGACAATACGGTAAATCCAATTTCGCGCGATCCCTTCATCGCCGCAGCCAGCGGCGATTCCCCTTCTTCCAGATATCGCGTGATGTTCTCGATCACCACAATGGCATCGTCCACTACGAATCCCGTGCAGATCGCCAGGGCCATCAGGGAAAGGTTATCCAGGCTGTAACCCAACATGTACATCACGCCGAACGTGCCGATGATGGACAGCGGCACCGCGATACTGGGTATCATCGTGGCCCAGGCGTTGCGCAAGAAAAGAAAAATAACCATCACCACGAGCCCGACGGTCAACAACAACGTGAATTCGATATCCTTGACGGATGCCCGGATCGTCGTGGTGCGATCGAAAGTGGGAATCAACGAGACCGATGGCGGAATCGAGGCGCGCAGTTCCGGCAGCAGGGCTTTTATGCGGTCCACAGTCTCAATGATGTTCGCGCCGGGTTGACGCCCAATCCCGATCACCACGGCCGGTTTGCCGTTTGCGTATCCTGAATTTCTGAGGTCTTCGATCCCCTCCGTTACTTTGGCAATGTCACTTAGCCTTACGGGAGCTCCGTTTCGATACGCCACGATCAACGGAGCGTACTGCTCCGGGTTCAGAAGCTGGTCCGTGTCCGACAATACCCATCGATTAGATAAATCCTCCAAATTCCCTTTGGGCGAATTTGCATTTGCCGATTGAAGCGCGGTTCGCACCGCTTCCAGGCTAATTCCGTAATGAGCGAGAGCATTCGGATTTACGTCCACGCGGACCGCCGGCTTTGCTCCCCCGTACGTGTTGACTTGGCCCACGCCATCGACCTGCGAAATCTTTTGCGCCAGAATGGAATCACTCAAATCGTAAAGGTGACTCCGCGGAATCGTGTCCGAATAGAGCGCCAAATCCAAAATGTCGGTTTCAGAGGGATTAATCTTGCGATACCACGGCAGGTTTGGCAGATTGGCCGGCAATTGTCCCGCGGCGGCATTAATGGCGGCTTGCACGTCGCGTGCCGCCGCATTAATGTCTCGATCCAGGTCGAACTGAAGCGTGATCCCCGTATTGCCCAAT
The DNA here is from genome assembly GCA_003161495.1 of Acidobacteriota bacterium. Classification (GTDB taxonomy): domain Bacteria; phylum Acidobacteriota; class Terriglobia; order Acidiferrales; family UBA7541; genus Palsa-360. The sequence continues at coordinate 3,951 of PMOP01000067.1, forward strand.
TGGCTGCTGGAGGTCATTTGCGTAACGCCCGCAACCCGGCCGAATTGGCGCTCCAGTGGCGTCGCCAGGGAGGAAGCTACCGTCTCCGGGCTGGCCCCAGGCAAGGATGCGCGGACATAAATTGTGGGGAAATCAACGTGCGGAAGCGCCGCCACGGGCAGTAAGTAAAAAGCCACACCGCCAGCCAGCAAGATGGCCACGCTCAAGAGCGATGTCGCAACAGGTCGTTTGATAAACGGCGCGGAGATGTGCATTTTACAATCCGGACTGTTCCCGATTCCGCTCCCGTCTGGAATATCGAACCCAAAATATTAGAGGGTCCCACGGCATACTTTGGTTTCAAGAATTCTTTCGTAACATTCGTGAATCGCTTACAAACAATTCCCAGCCTTTTTAATTCGTGGGCGGGTGTCCCTGAGGGAGTTGACCGTTTCCTGAATCCGGGGCGCCCGGAGGCATATGCTCCATGCCGGAATGGTCACCGCCCATCCCCATCGGCTGGCTGCTCAGTACAGTCCAGTCCTTGCCCTGGCGTTGCAGGGCGTATTCAATCTCCATGCGCGCGTCGCCACCCTTCAGGCGAAACTCCACTTGCGCGCTGGCATGATCTCCATTCACCGTAACTGTTTTGACTTCGCGGTCCATCGCCGAAAGATTCAGGTCCGCCCGGCCATTCAAGTGCTTTTCGATGCTCGCGCGGATGGCATCCTGATCACTCACCGACTTTCCGCACCCAGCCGTGAAAGCACACAAAACTGCCAAAACAGAAATCAAGTGCCATCGAATCATCGCCTGGGCTCCCTTTTCCCTTTGCAGCATTCTCCCACGGATTCGCTCAGTTTACGGCCAAAATCTGGATTCGCCTGGAATCAAGTAAAGCGAACAGGGAATGCAGCCGATAAAAAGTATTGGGAAGTGCAACCCATCCGTAATTTACGCGTCTTAACTAAACGCGGGCGTCGCTGATTCAATTTCTCGATGGAACGCATATGCATAGATGCTCGGGATTAGTGCAAACCTATTGTGCACAAGCCACTTACGCGACAATTGGCACCGAATACGAGGCCACATGCTGACTAGACTCACCTATGCCGGGATTGTTTCTGTCCGCACCCTCCCATACACTGGGCGCGAACGGATTTCATTTCATCACTATCGTGAGGGCCCCCACTTTTGCGAACAGAATTCCTGCGTGAACCAGGCAGAAGAGCTTTGATGCATCCAATTCAGTATGACCTCGTTGTTATTGGCAGTGGCCCTGCCGGTCAAAAAGGCGCTATCGCCGCCGCCAAGCTCGGCAAGCGCGTCGCCATGGTGGATCGCAATGAAATGGTCGGCGGCGTTTGCATCCACGGCGGCACCGTTCCCAGCAAAACGCTGCGCGAAGCCATTCTTCACCTCACCGGATTTCGGCATCGCTCGTTTTATGGAAGCGACTACGTCGTCAAGGATCGCATTTCCATTCGCGATTTAGCCGCGCGCGTTTCGCAAGTCGTGGAACGCGAAACCGGCGTCGTGCGCGACCAATTGCGGCGCAACGGGATCGACCTGCTCTGCGGCACCGCCCAGTTCCTGGACGCGAACACCATCGAAGTGCAAGGCGCGACGGAAGCGCACATGCTCAACGCCACTCATGTTCTGATCGCCTGCGGCACGCGACCTTCCCATCCCGACGACATCCCCTTCGACGGCAAGAAAATTATCGCCAGCGATCAATTTTTTCAGATGGATGAAATCCCGCGCGAATTAATCATCGTGGGCGGCGGCGTGATCGGCCTCGAATACGCCTCCATGCTAGTGGCCATGGGCGTGGAAGTTACGTTGATCGAACAAAGACCCGACCTCCTCGATTTTGTGGATTCCGAAATCGTGGAAGCTTTGCGCTACCACATGCGCCGCCAGGGCGCCATCTTCCGTCTCGGAGAAAAAGTCACGGCCATACAAACCGACGAGCGCGGCCGCGTCGTCGCCAACCTCGAAAGCGGGAAGCACATTCACGCCACTTGCCTGATGTACGCCGTAGGCCGCCAGGCCAACACCGATCTCCTGAACCTTGAAGCCGCGGGACTCTCCGCGGTTTCGCGCGGCAAACTTGAAGTGAACGAATCTTTCCAAACCTCCGTTCCCCATATCTATGCCGCGGGAGACGTCATCGGATTCCCTTCGCTCGCTTCCACGTCCATGGAACAGGGACGCATCGCCAGCTGCCACATTTTTGGCGCTCCCGCCGAAATGTCGACCGCGCTTCTTCCCTACGGCATTTACACCATCCCCGAAATTTCCATGGTCGGCCAGACCGAAGCCAAATTGACCGAAGCGCACATTCCTTTTGAAGTCGGCATTTCAAAATATGAGGAGCTTGCGAAAGCCCAAATCGTCGGCGATCACACCGGGATGCTGAAAATTCTTTTTCACCCGGACACGCGCAAAGTCCTCGGCGTCCACGTCATCGGAGAAAGCGCCGCGGAAATTGTGCACATCGGCCAAGCCGTCCTCACCTTCGGCGGCACCATGGATTATTTCCGCGACACGGTTTTCAATTACCCCACGTTTGCCGAAGCCTACAAAGTTGCAGGACTTGACGGTCTGAACAAATTATAAAATCAATAAACAACATCTGGCCAATAACCGTGCAAGTATGATCTTGACGTTACGATCGAGACACGGGCCTTATGAAGCTTGATGCCACTCATGAAGTTTTCCTCCTGCGAGTCTTCCTCTCGCTCGTGATGATTTCTACCGCCGCACCTTCGTATTTGAATGCTCAGACGCCCGCGAAGGGGCAAGAATCTAGCGAGGCTCACGGCACGGCCTTCGCTGGTTGCTACGAAGTGACACTCGGGCGATGGTGGCCTTGGTCATATGGTGAAGATACGGTATACGTCACACCCCCCAGTCAAATTGAGCCACTTTCCGTTCGCGGCACTGAGGGTTTCGAAAAAGACTCATTCTTGATTCGGACCGTGCCTGCCCCCAAAATGGTAGGATCGGGTTGGCGAATATCATCATTTTGGCAAGTGGAGTCTAAAAACTGGCTAACCCTAACGTGGACGAACGGCTTTACTGCGGTAAGTCTGAAATTAGAAAAACAAGGTGACGAACTCCGAGGTTGGGCTCATCCCCATTTTGACTTCCCACATCTCATACCGCGGACGGCACACGTCACTGCCCGAAAAATTCCGTGCCCTACTTCAGGGGGAAACCCGACGATATTTCATTGAGTCCTCACAAGAGCGTGAAGTTTGACGCGAGGGGTCGCGCCCTAATAGTTAGAAGCGACTCTGCGTGATGACTTGTTGACAGACAGGTTCGGCGCGCTCAATATCTGTCCTTCAAGACATCCTGGGGGAGGCTGAGATGTTGAATCGGCGCCGATTTTTCTCACTCGCCGCTGCGGGCGCAGGTGCAGCGATCCTTTCGCGCGCGCGGAGTGTATTCGCGGCAAGCCATGACCTGATCATTCGAGGCGGGCGCGTCATCGACCCTTCCGTGCGGCTCGATGCGATCCGCGACGTGGCCATTTCGGGAGGGCGCATCGCCGCCGTCGAAGCCAGCATAGCGGGCGACGCAGCCGACACCATTGACGCACATGGCAAACTCGTCGTCCCGGGTCTGCTCGATATCCATACACATTGCGGCAGGTTCCCAGAGGGTCCCGGCCTAGTCCTGCAGGACGGCGTGACCGGGTGGATTGATGCGGGATCGCAAGGGGCCGATCGAATTGGCGAGACCATCGCTGTCGCGCGCTCGTCGCCCCAGCAGGGCCGTGTGCTCATCAACATCGGCCGCGCCGGCATCCTGCCCGATGGCGACACGATGGATCTGAAGCGTGCGGATGTCAATGCGGCGCGCAGTGCTATCGCGGCCAATCGCGACTTCATCGTCGGCGTCAAGGCGCGACTCTCGCGGGATGTCGCGGGCGAGAACGATTACGAGGTCCTTCGGCGCGCGCAGGAAGTGGCCTCCTCCTTTGGCCTTCCCTTGATGATCCACATGGGGCAGACCATCTCACCGCTTCCCAAGCTCGTCGATCTGTTGAAGCGCGGCGACATTGTCACGCATTTGTTTGCGCCGCCTCCCAACAGCATCATCGATGACAGCGGCCACATCCTGCCCGAAGTGCTGGCGGCGCGCCGCCGCGGCGTTTGGTTCGATGTCGGCAACGGCCAGACCGGGCACATGAGGTGGGACAATATTGCCGCGATCATGAAGACGGGTTTCTGGCCCGACACGTTTTCCACCGATTGGAACAAAAACGCTCATGAAACCGGCGTCATCGACCTTCCCAATTGCATGTCAAAGCTGTTCGGTTACGGCATGACGGTGGATGAGGCCATCGCGAGAGCCACCGTGAATGCCGCTCGCATCTTTCCGTTGTTCAACGACCGCGGCACGCTGAACGTGGGCGCTCCGGCCGACGTGGCGGTGCTCGAGCTGCGAAAAGGCAATTTCGAATTCCTCGATAATTTCAATAACAAAATCACCGGCCACCAGAGGCTCTTCCCAAGCGCGACCGTGCTCGCCGGCAAGCGCGTCCCGCACGCCTGACGCGTGCCATCGTCTGCGTGTACGGTTCATTGGGTAGAATTCATTCCGGAAATATGGGCGGAAGGAATTTGACCGCGCCGTTTCATTTCCAATTTATGGTGGTAATCCCGGACTGAGTACAGGTCCTTGTCCTGTTCGTAAACTGTACGTTGAGCCAGTTGAAGCGGGTGGCCTGAAGTATTACAAGTGGAGAGCGAAGGGCGGCTATCTCAATTGGTGCAACGGACGCTCATACATAAATAGCATTGGACCCAGATTCGCGGATATTAGCCTGCAAAGACCTTTTCCCGTCTCCCCCAGTTTGACGGTAGAACCCGACCTTCCACTTGCGAAATAAAATACTGTGCAGCCATCCGGTATTCAGGTCCGGAAAGCCGGCGAAAGGGGCTGTAAGTGTTTCAGGTTTCAAAGGAGGCCTCCTTGTCTGACAAACGGTATTTTAAAGCAAGGACCGCGGCGGACCTTGATGAAGAGATACGAAATATTTTTGCTTTGGAACTTCTGCGACGCGGTAACGAGGAATGCAGAACTTTGTATGTGGACTATCAAAACGAAGACGTAAAAAAGGCTTCTCTAATTCCCCAGATAATAGCGTATGGAATAAATGTTGTTTGGCGTAAACACGCCCAATCAAATCCAAAATAAGCCGCTACCAGATTTATGCAAAGTTATGCAAAGTTTGACTGACTGCTTCGCGCCCTGATAAGTTTGTGTGCTTATGCCGGGTCGCGAAAAAGCGCACAAACTAATCTGTGGATCATGGGAATGATTGTCCCTCCCTCTTCCCGTATCGCCTTCCAAGGCGAGCGCGGCGCATTCAGCGAAGAAGCCGCCGTCAAACTCCTCGGCGAAGATATCCAACTCATTGCGCGGACCACGTTCGAGGCGCTGTACGCGAGCATCGAGGACGGCGTCGCCGACTACATTCTCGCGCCGATTGAAAACAGTCTCGCCGGTTCCGTGCATCGTTCCTATGATTTGCTGATTTCCAGCGGCCTGCACATTCATGCCGAAGTCGTTATTCCGATCGCGCACAACCTGATCGGCGTTCCAGGCGCGACGTTTGAACACATCACCCAGGTTTCTTCGCACCCGGTCGCGCTCGCTCAGTGCGAGCGATTTTTCGCGAGCCACCCATCGATCAAGCGCGTGGCGACCGATGACACGGCGGGAAGCGTTCGCGAAGTGATGGACGCGGGCGATCCTGCAAAGGCCGGAATTGCCAGCAAGCGCGCCGCAAAGGTTTACGGCGGCGCGATTCTGCGCGAGCACCTTGAAGATCATCCGGAAAATTACACGCGCTTCCTGTTGCTCGCAACTTCGGCGGATGTCGCGGAAAACGCGGACAAACTTTCGCTGGTGCTGCACCTTGCGCACAAGCCGGGATCGCTGTGTTCCGCGCTGAACGCATTCGCGCGCCGCAACTTAAATTTGCTGAAAATCGAGAGCCGCCCCATTCCCGGCACGCCGTGGAGTTACTGTTTCTATCTCGACCTCCAGGCCTCGCTGAAAAATCCGGAAACGCTTGCGGCTCTGCAAGAACTAAACGAATTTGCCGATTCCGTAAAAATTCTTGGGTGCTACCCGCAAGCAAAGGTTTAAACTATTCGTCGCGGATGGCCCCCAGTAGCACAGGCTTCAGCCTGTGGATTTTGGTCCATGCAATAACGCAAGCGCACGGGCAACAATGCCAGTATGGCAATCCTGGCACCAGCCCGTGTAGCGCTCGCCTTCAGGC
>PMOP01000380.1:0-236 GCA_003161495.1 Acidobacteriota bacterium
GCCTGGGAATATTTTCCCGGGAACGGCCGCGAGTTTCTGCGGCAGTTTTACAGGAAAATCGACAACGATCCGGATATTCGAGCGCTGACGGCGAGCGAGGCCGCCGCTGCCGCTGGAGAAATTCCCCGGAACAACGGAATATTCCCCGCGTCCTGGATCAGCGCCAATTTCGACGTGTGGATCGGCTCGGGCGAAGACGTGACGGCCTGGGACTATCTTCGCCGGGCGCGCGATTT
>PMOP01000380.1:284-3757 GCA_003161495.1 Acidobacteriota bacterium
CCGGAACACAGCTCGGCGAACGATGCGGAGTTCGACGCGTTTTATAGGAAACTATTAACCGAAGTATATCGATCGCTCGGCGCCGAAGCCCCGGACGTCCTGGCCGAACCGATCAAGCGGCAGCCTGTCCCGGCGCTGGTTTTGCCGCCCACCGCCCATCTCAGCGTGAAAGTGGATGGCCGCGAATCGACGTATTTTGAATGGATGGGCGCGGGCCTGTATTCCGCCGATCGCCGCAGCAGCGCGATGCATGGCCGCTTGATGCTGCTGCACGAAATCCGCTACGGGTTCGATGAAAAGAGGTTTTACCTGCGCGTGGACGTTTTTTCCGACGCGCTGCGGGAATTGCGCGACGCCGAATTCCGGATCACGTTTCGCGCCGAGCAGGAACTGCGCGTCGTGATTCGCTTCCAGGGTGGCCGAGTGACCGGCTACCTCGTCGAGTCGCGCGATCTCTGTTTGCTGGGACCGGACGAAATCGTGAAGGTCGGCTTTGACCGTATATTGGAAGTGTCGGTAGGCAAGGAGATGCTCTTCCTTGGCAACCGAAAATCCATTTTTCTAGGGGTCGCTCTCTGGGAAGGCGGCTTGCCCATGGACCTTCTTCCCGGAGAAGGAATGCTCGAAATCCAACTCGGCGAGGAAAACTTCGCATGGAATGTCGATTAGCCCACACTCAGCCCCAATCCCACTTGCGTTAACTCGTCTGGCTGAGTTCCTCCCTAATCACGCGCCGCAGGGTTTCCTCCAGAGGTTCTCGCGCATCTCGAATGTACTGGCGCAGCGCCTCGTTCATCAAAGACTGATAGTTTCCGCCGCCCGCCTGGTCGACCTGGTCGCGAAACCAGTTCAAAACATCATCGTCGATCCGGATCGTGATTCTGGTCTTGCCCTTCGGGATAGGCACAACGGCCCCACGCTTGGCTTTTTTGAAATCGTATTCGGGCTTCATGGTTTTTCCTCATTCGGGTGGCGGGTAAATGGAGCCCCACCCTGATATTCCAGCAGTTCGCGCGGAGTCGCCAGCCGCGCCGATATGAATCGAATCGTTTCTCCTCGCCACGCATAGACCACGACGAGAACCCTGGCCAGCACATCCATGCCAAGCGGGATCCACCGCTCTGCCGCTTCGGAGTAAGGGTCGCGAATGGTGAGGGCAAATTCGTCCTCAAGCACGCTGCCGGCATCAGAGAACAGAACTCCGTGCTTTTTAAAGTTCGCAATCGCTTTGACCGGATCCCACTCGTAGTCCACAGTTCAAGTGTATGCACGTTCGTACACAGCTGTCAATGGTTAGAGCATTTCCGTGAGGAGGGCATGGGTTGCGCTCGGGAATTCCAAGTCGGAGATAGGTCGCCTACCGGGATAATCGTCAAATGGATGGCTCATAACTGGTTGAAAACCAGCGCGGGTGGTGGATTACAGCCAGGCCCGACGGATTGCGAAATCAAATCTGCCTTTTTGAATCTCCGTAAACACCTATAAATAAAAGAGATAAAGATCCTCCTACTTGTCTGACACTTTGGCACACCCATTGCTATTTGAATAGCGTCAGATTGAGTAGGCGGGCGAGACACAGGATGCTCGCAGCGACCGAAGATCGGTCGGGGAGATAAGACAATGAGATACTTAAAGTACGTGGTGATGATCGGACTCTTCGTGCTCGTGGCGGGTAGCGCTGCTCATGCTCAAGTTGCAGTTCAATTTGGTGGTCCGGGATATATTGGCCCCCCTCCCGATTGCACGTATGGCTACTATGATTACGCGCCATATGCGTGCGCACCCTACGGCTACTACGGTCCAAGTTATTTTGCGGGCGGAGTGTTTATTGGTGTAGGACCGTGGTTCAATGGCGGATGGGGTGGCGGCTACTACGGACGCGGATATGGTGGTTACGGCCGGGGCTACTATGGCGGCAGTAATGGCTACTATGGTCGCGGCGGATACCGTGGCCAAGGCGGATGGAATGGCAATGGAGGCTTCCGCGGCGGTAATGGCTATCGTGGTGGCAACGTCAGTGGCGGCTACCGAGGTGGAAGCGTCAGTGGCGGCTACCGAGGTGGAAGCGTAAGCGGTGGCTATCGCGGTGGAAGCGTAGGCGGCGGTGGCTTCCGAGGCGGCAGTGCAGGTGGCGGATTCCATGGCGGCAGTGGCGGCGGGTTCCACGGCGGCGGGGGTGGTGGATCCCACGGCGGCGGAGGTCATCGATAGGCACTGACGCAACCGCAATCAATCATTACTGGAACGGCTGGCAATCAGAGTTGCCAGCCGTTTTCTTTTTGCTTCAGCTTTAAGATTCAGATTGGAGCAACTTTATTCCGCAGAGAGGTTTTAGTGGCGCAGGCTTCAGCCTGTGGGTTTTAGTCCATCGCAGGACAAAACCCACAGGCTGAAGCCTACGCCACTAAAGGAACTTGCTAAAACAGTTTGATTGCCAGGGAACGCGGGCGCGTGCCAACGGGGATCATGGTGATTAGGCTTTGCGTGCGCACGCGAATTATGGCAACGTCCGCGGAATCTTCATTGGCGACGAGGAGAAGATCGCCGTTAGGATCGAGCGCGCAGGAACCGGGATGCCTGCCGGTTGGAATCTGAGGCAGAAGATGCCGCGTAGCCATTTCGATCGGCGTGACATCGTTGGCGGCGGCGTCCGTGACAAACACCAGGGAAGCGTCCGCCGTCATGGTTCCGTCGGTGGGCGCCGAGCCTAGGATCATCGACTGCGTGATTTCGGTTCTCCAGGTATCGACAATTTCCAGGCCATGCGAGGTGGGAACGTTGACGTAGAGTTCTCCGCCATCCGGCTTGAGCAACATGGCGGCCGGCGAGCCCGCCAGTTGCAAATTCGTGACCAGCACGCGCCGCTTTAAATCCACCGCGGAGACTTCGTTCGAGCCGGTAGCGGATACAAACGCGACGGAGCTGTCCGGCATGATCACCACTTGCTCGGGCTGGGAAGCAACGGCAATCGTGGCCAGGGGAGCGAGCGTTGCGGCGTCGAAAATTTCCACAGTCGAGTCTTCGCGATTGGGGACGACGATCTGCTTGCCGTCGGGCGTGACGCGCGCGAGCCATGGACGCCTCCCGGTGTGAGCGCGCCCGACAATTTGTCCCGTCCTGCAATCGATGGCCACAAGCGTTGCCGAACCCGAAGCCGCCACGTAGGCGCGGTTTCCGTCCGGCGAAAAATCCAGCGCGAAGGGCGACAGGCCAACAGGGATGCGCGCCAAGACCTGGCCGGTGGCCGCGTCGATGGCAAATGCGTATCCGCCCTCCGTCGAAACTCCCCAAATCTGGTTGAATTTCGGATGCGCTCGCAACCCGGATGGAGAGGGGCCGACCGCGATGGTGGCAATTTTGCTGACGCGGATCAGGTCGATGACGGAAACGGTGCCATCGCCCGCGTTGCCCACAAAGGCATAAAGCCGCAGGCCCGGCCGCAAAAACGAAGGGCGGCGCTCGTGCACCACTTC
>PMOP01000337.1 GCA_003161495.1 Acidobacteriota bacterium
TTGAGTGTGGGCAAAACTACAGGCGTCCAATCGTCCTTGACGAAATCGCCAAATGTACGGACGGACTGTGGTCGTGCCTTGCCGTTGTTGATCGACCCTAACCTCTGAGACAGAACCTGCATTGCCAGTCGACGCGTCGGAAATTCGGCGACGGTCCCTATCACTTCGGACCGCCTCAGTCTGCCGAGCGTGCCGTCTGCTTGAATTAAATCCTCCCACCAGCGTGCCACCCAAAGCTTTCTCCGAGTGCCGCGCTGGAAAAGCGATCCTTGCTGGAAACCTCTTCGAGCCATCGTTTCTCCCTTCCTTGGGATCTCGATGGCCCGCCCAGCTTGTTCTGCGTCGCTTCTCAGTGTAGTCCGCATGTCAAGCGGCCTGGCGGCCCGTTCGCTGACGCACTACCCAAGCTAGCACTTCGTCCTCGCGGAAGCGCCAATACTTGCCGAGCCGATACCCAGGCAATGGGTCAATCGAACGCTTTCGCGTGTGTCCGTAAACCCAAGAAACTGGCACCTTCAAGAGTTTGGCAGTCTCCTGAACCGTTAGAAGTTCGGTGTGTTTCTCGTCTCCGTTGTTCATCATTGTGGCCCCTTGCTGCGAAATCTTGCGCGGACAAAACACTCTGCGCGGTCACCGCGCAGTTGGGCTGGAGCGACCCCACGAATTACTTTGGGCACGGAAACGTGCACAAATGTGGGGTCGCTCCAGCCCAATCCGGTGTTTTGTCCGCGCCCAAATTGATCGTCATGCCATGCGCAACTTCTTCTGTTTTGGGCTCTTCTAAAAATTCTCAGGTGAACCGAAGAGTGAACGACCGGTTGAACTGTGTCTTTCATGCACCGTTCACCCTCAAGTACCGCTAGTTCCGCGAGACGTGGGCCGCCTTTGCGCCGAAAATCCATTTGAGAATCCAATCTGCAAGATTCTCCTACTATATAGAGGGGAAAAACCGGCCAAACCTCACCGAGAAAATCAAAGAAATCGGCGAGAGTGTCCCCCTATTTATAGAGAGGCAGAAAAAACCGAAAATGTGAGCGACAAAATTCACTTTTCCTTGGTTTTCAAGGGACGACCTGTAGGCCTTCCGCACCACACACTCAAGAACAGTTTCCTCATATGTACCGCATATGGTACACTGCTTCAGTGGGCAAGAAACCCAAATCCCCGGCAGGCGTAGGTACCAAGCCTGAGGCGCTTGAACGACAGGGCAAGAGGGTTCCGGTGATCTTCTATTGCACGGAGGCAGGCGGAGAGCCGGTGCGGGAGTGGCTGAGAGGGCTGTCACCCGAGGACCGGAAACGGATCGGGGAGGATGTCAAGACCGTGGAATTCGGTTGGCCCATCGGGATGCCTGTTTGCAAGCCGTTGGGCGACGGCATTTATGAAGTACGGACGACATTGGCCCAGAACCGAATAGCACGGATGCTTTTCTACATCGACAAGCAGGGCCGGATGGTGTTGCTGCACGGATTCATCAAGAAGACTCAGAAGACGCCGGACGAGGATTTGAACCTGGCGCGCCGCAACAAGAATAAGCATCAAAGGGGGCTGCAATGAATGTAAAGAAAAATCGCAAGAAAATGGACCACAGTGGATCAACCTTCGATAGCTTCCTCGAAGAGGAAGGAATCCGAGAGGAAGTCGAGGCGGTCGCCATCAAGCGGGTGCTGGCATGGCAGCTCGAACAAGCGATGCAAGAACAGCAAAAGACTAAACAAGCGATGGCGAAGCAGCTTCATACCAGTCGGTCACAACTGGATCGCCTGCTTGACCCTAGCAACGTCTCGGTGACGCTCGATACGATCACTCGGGCGGCACGCGCCCTTGGAAAGCGCGTGATCATTCGCGTAGCTGATGTGAAGGCTAGGCGAGCGTAGTTTGTGGGTGATGGGCGAATTCCGGTTGGCCGAGTCCTCGGGGATTTGGAAGAAACGGAGTGCGGCGCTCCGTGTACGACACTAAAATATAATCCGTCATGAGCCTCATAGCCAGGTTTCAAAGAACATTTGAGCGCCGCTGGGTGCTCGTGCTGTCAGCCACGCTGATCGGGCCGATATCGGGCGTCCTCCTGTGGATCACTCTCCAAAACGCCTACTGGGACTATTGGCTTGCTCCCAAGTTGAAAGCTCACGACTACTACATCTACCCGGAGCTGAGATACACGTTCTTTAACATCGTTCTGCTGCTTTGGTGCTTAGATGGTCTGGTTGTGTCTGGCCTGTCGGCCTGGAGCGCGATGACTTCTCGCAGCACCGCGCGCTGGAGATATCGGAGTGTAGCTGTTTACTTCGCTTTGTTCGTGGTGCTGATTTTGGGAGGAAGCCTCATGATCTACGTGAGGAGCCGCGGATTCTGAGCCACCTTGCAGATGGCGAGATGGCCCATGGTGGCCTAAGCGAACGCAGTTCCCGCGTAACGCGCGCTAACCAGAAACTGCACCGCCGCCCGGCCTGCGCCTGCCTGCCGTCTGCCAGATCGCAAGAAAAAGTTGGGTCCAACTTGGGTCCAACAACTGCCAACTTAAGTCCAAAACCGTGTACCATGACGTAGAACAAAGCTAGACGGACCAACAAGATAGATTTTTTGCAACTGCCTTGGGCGCAGGAGGCCTCCGGTTCAAATCCGGACGCCCCGACCATAGATTTCATTTATTTGTGTGAAATTTCCATTTTTCTGCACCCCGACGGAATTGAGATCCCTCACGTTGTTGGGATTGACCAAAAAAATAAGTTGTTCGCAGGCAGCTTGATAGGATCGCAAAAATCTTCATTTTGCGGAAGGTCAACCAGGATATTGACTGGTGATATAGCTATGTAACTGGGAAATAGTCTCCCGCTGAGCGGTAATCATCCACTTCACCAGATCGCCGATGGAAACGACGCCCACGAGGGTTCCATCCTCGACAACCGGGAGATGGCGGATATGCTTTTCCGTCATGACCCTCATGCTGTCTTCGACGGTTTGCTCGGGGGTCACGAAAATCGCGGGGCTGGTCATAATTTCCTTGACCTGGGTTTCCCTGGATGATTTTCCCTGCAGGATGACTTTTCGCGCGTAATCGCGTTCGGAAACCACGCCGACGAGCTTCCCTTCATGCACGACCATCAGCGCCCCGACGTGTTTCTCCGCCATGATTTCAATTGCGCTGTAGACACACTCATCCGGTGAAACATTCCAGACGTCTTGGGCTTTGTTATTCAGGACTAATCGAACCGCGTCATCCAGGTTCATAGGCTTCTCTGTATCTGGTTTGGATTAGGGCAAGATTATCGACAATCTTTCCTCGTGTGCACGACGTTACGGCAGGTTTCGTGTCATGTCAAGTTTAGATTATCCGATTTTAAATTGTCCGGCGGCCCTGTCGGGCAAGCGAGATCCCTATTTGGAACCCTGAACTTTTTTGTTCAGCTTTGCCGCTGTCGCGCTTGCGCCACCATCTCAATGAGAACGCTTCTCGCCTCCGCCTGGCTGCCGACGTCCTTTGAGAAGGCAATACGCGCGCCACGAGGCCCGTCTGGGCTCTTCAGCCGCAGATGGAAGCCGAGCCGGTCGACCGAAGTCATCGCCGCTTCATGAGACTCAATCCCGGCAAATGCGCGGGCAAGGAGTATGAGCGCATCCGGATGATCGGAGTTCATATGCTGGATGATTTCCGTGCCAAAATCGGCCAGCGGGTCTGGTCCAGCTTGGTAGTACTCCGGGGCGGGAAGCCAGCCCATCACACCGAAGCCGCCAACATAATAAACGTCGACTACATCCATGTGGTAAAAGGAAAAGTCTTTAAAGTCCACCCAGTTTTTGCTGTTAGGATAGCGCGCCAGGTAGAGACGCCGGGCTTCGGCTATGTCCCGTTCAGGAACAGAAAGAACATTGCCCAGCAATGTGACTCGGGCTGCGCCCAACGGATCGCCGCCAGCGTCAGGTTGCGTCACTAACAAACTCGAGCGCGGATCCGCCAGTAGATTCTGAGTGTGCATGGCCATCGTGCTGATGAGGAACACAGGGTGGCCGTTTTCGTCCAGCCCATAAGGCATCACGGAGCCAAAAGGAAATCCCGGCAGCTTGGTTGAATGGGTCGAAAGGCTGCCGATTCGACCCAGGTACAACAGGGTTCGCACTCGCTCGGCATACGTAGTCTCGGCCACCGCAGGTTCGTTGCTCGCCGCGCCGGAGCCTGCATGCTTTCCCGTCGGTAAAGAGGACATGCTGCGATTATGCCTGAGTGGCTCTCGTATCTGAAACAATCCGCCCCTACAGTACTAACGCGAACCGCTTGCGGTTTTCCAGGCACCCTCCGAACCTTGCTCGAAATGTTCGTAAGCTTTCTTCAGGCCGGCGAGGACTTCCGCGGTGGTTTCAAATAATGCTTGAGCCTTCGGATCGGTGACCTTAGCTACATCCTGTCTCGCGTGTTCCATTATTTCGGTCAGCATCTGCTTGAGTTTTGCGGTGTGGTGCCGGGGATCGCTTTCCTGAAATTGCATTCGTTCCGCCATAGTCATGTACCTCCTTAACGAAATGTGTGGCGCTAGCCCTTACGATGTTTGAAAAACTCCACCTGCCGCAAGCGCTTTTGTGCCGCCGCTTTGCTTTTATACGGCCCGCCCAAGTTCTTGCCTTTCTCAGACACTACTTTATACCCGGCCTTCACTTTTTTGATCATGTTCCCCTCCTTAGGCCAATTCTTAGTGGATGTGTAGAAAAGTCAATCCATGAAGTCATTTACAATCAGATCCGTAAAGCCAGCCGCAAAAATACCGTGAGCCCTGTATTCTTTCCCTCCTTTCCTTGAACTAACTTGAAGACGCGATTGAGGCTTGCGAAGAATCAACTTAGACTGGAGCGCGCATGCGAATGAAATTGAGTCAATTCGTCTGGGTTCTGGCAGTGGTGCTGGGTTCCGGTATTACCGGGGGCGCTGTTCGGGCTGCGGCATCGCCGCTGCCTCAGGACCGGTCCCATAGCGATGATTATTCGAACAACAGCAGGTATCAACAAGGTGTGCGTGAAGGCAAGGATGATCTTGCCCATAACCGCGACCACTACAAGAAGCGGCACTTCAAGAAAGATGAGGACCAGAAGGCATACGAGATGGGCTACCAGGCGGGCCACGCGGGCGATCAGGGCGATCGGCACGATCACTGACGGCCACAGCTGCATTGGCAATTAGCAGCCCGTTTTTTCATTCTAAACAGCGCGCGGAGCGTCCCGGGTTGGGGCGCTCTGCTATAATCTTTGGGCGTAGAAGAGGGCCTGGCACTTCAGGGGTAAATTTCGAGTTGGGAGGACGTTCTTGCCCTGTCTCCTGCTGATTATTTTTCTTGCGTTTCCCCGAATTGCGCTCGTTTGGTTGTTTCTCACTTCCACTTATTTGCAGCGAGCTTACCACGGACTTTTATTGCCCGTGCTCGGGTTCCTGTTCTTACCGCTCACGACGCTGGCTTACGCATGGATGACCAATACGAGACAGCCGCTGGAGGGAATTAATTTACTGATACTGATTGTCGCAGTGGTGATTGATCTCGGTGGGCTGAGCGGCGGCGAGTATCATCGACGAAGGAACTGGTAAATTCAACACCAGGCATGTGTACCACTCAGATCACTTACCGAAATAATAATCCAGCACCCAGCAACGCGTCTTCTCATTTGCCACATGGCCTTGAATGCGGCTTCGCGGTTCCGTGGCGCTTCCAGAAATAACCCAAATCGTTCTTCCACCTCCGGGCGCGCGAGAAGCTGCACGGTAATCCGCTTCGTCCCGCCGCCAATCCTACGGAAGATTTCCTTTGAGTTCATCGATGGACTCAAAAAACCGTCCGTGAAGGGTTTGTTTGGCGACGTATAAACCGTAGCCCGCTATTTCTTTCGCGGCAATTTTCGGCGGCAGTGCCAGCGCATCCGGGTTGGTCACGACGTCGATCAGCACGGGGCCGCTGTGTTTCATCGCGGCCGCAAGGGATTCCTCGAGACTGCTGGAATCCTCGATGCGGATTCCACGGATCCCCACAGCCTCGGCCAATTTTGCGAAGTTTGTAGGTTTCACATCCACGCCGAAATCCTCGTAACCTGCGACTCGCATTTCGAGTTTGACCATGCCCAACGTGCTGTTGTTGTAGACGATGAGCTTGATGGGGAGTTCATATTGCGCGAGCGTGAGTATGTCACCCATTAACATCGCGAAGCCTCCATCGCCGCTCATCGAAATAACCTGGCGTTTTGGAAAGGCCAATTGTGCGCCGATGGCTTGCGGCATCGCGTTTGCCATGGACCCGTGATTGAACGAACCAATCAGCCGTCTTTCCCGAGTCATGCGCAAATGTCGCGCCGCCCACACCGCCGTCATTCCCGTATCCACGGTGAAGATCGCGTCATCGCTTGCCACATCGCTCAAAACGGAGGTCACATGCTCAGGCGCAAGGGGCCGTGAATTTCCATTTCGCTGGGCGCGGCGCTCGAGCGATTCCTGCGTTTCGCGATATTTCTTTTGGCAGGCCTTCAGATGCTTGTCATTTTTCTTGGATTGCAGCATGGGCAGAATGGCCTCCAGTGTAGATTTCACGTCTCCCATCAGGCCAAGATCAAGGTGAGATCTCCGGCCAAGATGATCGGCCCGAATATCCAACTGAACGATTTTTGGTTTCTTCGGATACCACGCCGTGTATGGAAAATCCGTGCCCAGCATAAAAATCAGGTCAGCTTTCTCGAGAGAGTAGTGGCCGCTTTCGGTGCCCAGAAGGCCGGTCATTCCCGTGGCAAACGGATTGTCATGCTCCAGAAATTCTTTTCCGCGGAAGCTGTAAGCGATGGGAGCTTGCAGGCGTTTCGCGAGTTCCAGCACTTCGCCGTGCGCGCCGGAACAGCCGGCCCCGCCAAATAATGTTACCCGGTCGGCGTCATTCAAGAGATCGGCGAGCTTTTTCAGGTCGCTTGCACAAGGCTGAATCCGGGGCCTTGGAGGAAAAATGCGATGTTCCAATTCCCCTGAAGTCATTTTGGAAGCGGCGACATCTCCCGGCAGCACCAGAACGCTGACACCTCCGCGAGAAAGGCAGGATTGCATGGCGATTTGCAACAAGCGCGGCATTTGTTTTTCCGTGCTGACAAGCTGGCAAAAATCGCTGCATTCCTGAAACAGCCGCTCCGGATGCGTTTCCTGGAAGAAGTCCGTGCCGATTTCGATCGAGGGAATTTGCGCTGCAATTGCCAGAACAGGCGCGAGCGTTTTATGAGCATCGTACAATCCGTTAATCAAATGGAGATTCCCGGGTCCGCAACTTCCGGCGCAGACCGCCAAGTTTCCTGTCAATTGCGCCTCGGCGCTGGCCGCAAACGCGCCCGCTTCTTCATGGCGCACATGAATCCATTCAATTTTTTTGTTTTTGTGAACGGCGTCGACAATGCTGTTCAAGGAATCGCCAACCACGCCGTAGATGCGTTTCACTCCCGCATCCACCAATGCTTCGACCAGGTGCGTCGCTACCGTCGTCATGATTTTCCTCGCTTCTTCTTCACGGACTTTTTCGTTCCCGATTTCAAGCTTCCCGGCGGATCGCCGGTGGACGCTTTCTCCGCGTTGCCGCCGCCATCGCGGGCAATATCGGCGAGCAACCGGCGGCTCAATACCGAGCGGGGTTCTTCCAGGGCGACGTCTTTCTGGGAAGCAAATTCGTCTCTATGTTTGATCAACAACCACGACTTCCCTTCTTTGCTGCCGTATCCGTGCGTGCGCACCAGAACCCAGGAGCCTTTCAGCTTTTTTCCATGTAACGTGAATTTCAGATCGCCTTTTTCCAGAGCTTTTTCCACGTCATCGCTTTCGGGCAGCCATTCGCCGTTATCCCACACCATCACCGTTCCTCCGCCGTATTCGCCCTCGGGAATGACGCCCTCGAAGTCGCCGTACTCCAGCGGATGATCCTCGACCTGCATGGCGAGCCGCTTGACGGAAGGATCGAGCGATGGCCCTTTGGGCACCGCCCAGGAAAGCAGCACGCCATTAAACTCCAGCCGAAAATCATAGTGGAGCTGCGTGGCGCGGTGTTTTTGAATCACATACAGCCCCGCCTTTTTGTGTGCGGCCGTGGCGTTTGATTTCCCGGATGGCTCGGGCGAAATCTTGAAATTTCGTTTCTCTTGATATTTTTTGAGGGACATGCGCAGATCCTTTGAAAAACGAGGAATGAATAATTCAGAAAAATTCCAAACCTAAATTTTCTTTGCCCACGGTAACGTTTTACCGTACAGCTATTAGATAACATTTTCCCGACGTTTTCCCTCCCAAGAAAAGTGTATATCGCAAATTCATTGTGCCACGCTCAAAGAAGGCATACGATGCGCAAACACGAGGCCACAAAGCGAGATTCCTTCCGCACGAGATGGTCGACGCGCCGGTCATGGAGGCATGGTGATGAAAAATTTTTCAACGTCCATATTTTCTGAAAATTTGTCACGCAGGGATCTGCTCGCCGGCGCATCTTCCAGCGTAGCGTTATCGCTGGCTGGGGCAGCGCTTCCGGCCTGGGGCCAGGCGCCGCCAGCCAGCGCGGCCGGCGATCGAGCCGCGCCGAAGCTCTCCCTTTCTCCCGCATCCATGCCCAAGGCATGGTCGGCTGAGGAGTTCCGTCGGCGCTGGCAGGCCGTTCGCCAAGGAATGAAGGAGAACCATTTCGACTGCCTGATCGTGCCGCAGCACAACACGCAAGCCATGATTCACGACCGGCAAGACGGCGACGCGGACGTGCAATACCTCACCGGCATACCGGCTGGCTGGGCCATCGTGCCCGCAGAGGGCAAGATCACCGCGATTTCCAGCCGCGTCGGGTCGTTGCTCGCGGAAAAGCGTCCCATACCCGGCCTGGTGATGACTACGCTTTTCGCGGACAATGCTCCCGACATCGAAGTGCGTTTTGCGGACGAAGAGGGGTTATGGTCGCCGTCCATCATCGATTGCCTGAAGGAACTGAAGATGGACAAAGCTCGCGTCGGCGTCGGATCGCTTTCGAACATCTTTCGCAACTCCGAGGGCTCAGTTACCTACACGACCCTCGACCGCGTGCGGCAAGCGTTCCCGCAAGCTCAATTCGAGTCGGCGGCGGACATCCTGTGGCGCGTAAAGCTCGTGCACAGCGCCGAGGAGATCGCTGTCCTCGAAAAAGCCACCGAAGTCAGCGAAGTTGGGGTGCAGGCCATGCTCGACACGGCGCGCCCCGGCGCCGTTCATCGCGACGTCTGGCTCAAAATGTACAGCGCCATTGTGCAGGCCTCCGGCGAACGCCCCTGGCGGCTGAGCATCAGCACGAGAGGGTCGGGGAACGCGAGCTTCGGTTTCCCGTTAGAAGATGTTTTTCGCGCCGGACAAAT
>PMOP01000022.1 GCA_003161495.1 Acidobacteriota bacterium
ACGAATTCCACGGTGCTGCTCGGCGGCGAAAGCGGCGTGGGAAAAGATTTGATCGCGCGCGCCATTCACGAACATTCGCAGCGCGCCTCCGGCCCGTTCATCAAAATCAACAGCACCGCGATTCCGGAAAATTTGCTGGAAAGCGAACTTTTTGGATACGACAAGGGCGCATTTTCCGGTGCGACCGGAAGCAAGCCTGGGAAATTTGAGCTGGCCGACAAAGGCACGCTGTTTCTCGACGAGATCGGAGACGTGCCCGGCGCGATTCAAGTAAAACTCCTGCGTGTGCTGCAGGATCGCGAGTTCGAGCGCCTGGGCGGAACGAAAACGCTGAAAGTGGATGTGCGCCTGGTCGCCGCCACGAACCGCGACCTGCGCGCCGCGCTCGAAGAAGGCACATTCCGCGAGGATCTCTACTACCGTCTCAACGTCGTCGCCGTCGATATTCCTCCGCTGCGCGAACACAAGGAAGATATTCCCGCGCTCGCCAATTATTTTCTCGAGCGCTACGCCAAGGAGTCCAAAAAATCCATCACCGCAATTACGCCCGAAGCGATGAAGCGCGTGATGGACTATCACTGGCCGGGAAACGTCCGGGAACTGCAGAACATTATCGAGCGCGGCGTCGCTCTTTCTACCGCCGCGACGCTCGACGCCGCGGATATTTATCTCGACGATCCCGCCAAGCGTTCCCCCGCGCCGGGCAGTTCCCCCTACGTCCTCCCGCCCGGCGTCACGCTGGAACAATGGGAAGACGAAGCCATCCGCGAAGCACTGCGCCGCGCCGCCGGCAACAAAAGCCAGGCCGCGCGAGCCCTCGGTCTTTCTCGCAACGCGCTTCGCTATCGGCTCTCGAAATTGGGCGTCCCTGATCCTGCTGAGGAATGAAGCCTGTCCCCATGGAAATTGAATGGTGGTTGATATCCACCACGTCCTGCGTGAGAAGCACCAAACTTCCAGCTTGGCCTTATCGCGTACGTCGATAGAAACAACGTATCTATATGTAAATGCAGCGCATACAGGAAATCAAGGATGCGCCCCGGTTTGGCCCGCGCCCTGCACTTATTTAGGTCGACTGGGGGCAACAGTGGAGCTGAAGGACTGTAGGAGATCGGCCATGAAAAACTACCTTGGGAGCTTAGGAATTGTTCTTCTGACCGGAACCCTCATGCTGGGAATGAGTGCAGGGGCAGCCGCGCAGCAAGGGCCGCCGTCATCGCAGCAGCCCATGGAGATTCCGGCGCAGTATCAGCCACAGATGCAGGGCGGGCCTCCGCAAGGGGGACCATACCCACAGGGAGGGCCCCAGCAGGCGCAGCAGGGCGATCCCGGAGCGGCGCGCATCAGCTTTATTCGCGGCGACGTTTCGACGCAGCACGATGGATCGAATGACTGGGCTGCGGCCACAGTAAACACACCCGTCGTGAGCGGCGACCACATTTCCACGGGGCAGAACGCGCGCACAGAAATTCAGCTGGATCACGCGAATATACTACGTTTGTCGGACCAGTCGACTGCCAATGTCACTAGCTTGTCGCGCACCCAGATGCAGATTCAGATTGGGCAGGGCCTGGCGAATTACGAAGTCTACAAAAACAACGACGCGAACATTGAGATCCAGACGCCCAATGTGGCCATTCACCCGGCGATGGGTGAAGGCAGCTACCGCATCACGGTCAACTCCGACAACGAAACCATCGTGGACGTGCGCAAAGGCTCGGCGGAAATTTCCACTCCGCAGGGGAGCACCCACGTCGAGCGCGACCAGCGCATTACGATTCAGGGCAATGCCGACAGCGCGCAATATCAGGTTTCGGGGGCGCCAGGACGGGACGATTGGGACAAATGGAACGGCGACCGCGATCACGGCATCGAAGGCGCGGAAAGCTGGCAACACACGAATCCCAATTACACCGGCACGCAGGATCTAGATGGTAACGGCCAATGGTCGAACGTTCCCGACTACGGAAGCGTCTGGTTTCCGTCTCAAGCGCCTGGATGGGCGCCCTATCGCGACGGCCGCTGGGTGTATGAGCCTTACTATGGATGGACCTGGGTTTCCTATGAGCCCTGGGGCTGGGCGCCCTATCATTATGGACGTTGGTTTGTTTACGGCGGGAATTGGGGCTGGTGGCCAGGGCCGGTCTATGCGGGGTATGAGCCGCTTTGGGCCCCGGCGTATGTTTCCTTCTTCGGCTTTGGCGGAGGAGGGTGGGGAGTTAACTTGGGTTTCGGATTTGGCGGCGGATTTGGAAGCGTGGGCTGGCTGCCCTGCGGGCCGGGCGACCGCTTCTTCCCGTGGTATGGGCGCGGCGGCGGCCGGGAGAACGTAGTAAATATAAACAATATTCATAATAACTACGGTGGTATCAGCCCGCTGAGAGGAGGGACGCGCGCTTACTCCAACGTGGATCGAGCGTTAACCGACGAGCGTGTGCGCAACGGAATCAGCTCCATGCGCAGCAATGATTTCGGCCATAATCGGGTGCCGATGCAGCAGTCGCGAATCGACGCAGGTGCGTTACGCCAAGCCAGCGTGATCACAGGCTCGCATCCCGT
>PMOP01000441.1:0-1061 GCA_003161495.1 Acidobacteriota bacterium
GTGAGGCAGAATGCTCCGAGAATTTCTCCGTGAGCCAGACTCGAAAGATATTTTTGTTTTTGCGATTCGCTTCCATATTTGAAGACCGGAAAAACGGCCAGAGAATTGGTGACGCTCAACGCCACGGCCATTGCCGCGTCCACGCGCGCTACTTCTTCGAGCATCAGGACGTAGGAAATCGTATCCGCGCCCAAGCCTCCCCAGGATTCGGGAATCAGCATGCAGCAACAGCCAAGCTCGCCGAGCTTGCGCAATTCGTCGCCTGCAAATTTTTCTTCGCGGTCGCGCGCGCGAATTGTCGGGCGCACTTCCGCTTCCATGAATTGACGAAGGGTGTCTCGAATCAGGCGTTGATCGTCGGTGAGGGAAAAGTCCATCGCGCAGCGGGTAAAGGCGATGCTAGCACAAGTAGGACGGGCTTCAGCCTGTCTCTTTTGATTTCTGATAATTTCGCGAAAATCAAAACCAGACAGACTGAAGTCCGTCCTACCAAGCTACATCTTCAGCAATTCGCGGAGGTGCCTCGTCTGCGCGCGGCTCACAGGGACTTCCGACGCGCGCTTGTCGTCCATCTTGAGCATGTAGCTGGACTTGAACCACGGGACAACTTCCTTGATGTGGTTGATGTTGACAAGATATGAGCGATGCGCGCGCCAGAACACGTCCGACTCAAGCGTGGATTGCAGTTCCTCGATCGTGCGGTAATTCGAGGTTCCTTCCACTTCTCGCGTCACGACGGTGATGCTGCCGTCCTGGATGGATGCGAAAACGACGTCTTCCGCGTCGACGAGAAACAGCCGCTGCTGCGTTTTCACCAGCAATTTTACCGGCGGCGCTTTCGCCGATCCAATTTGACTGACCAGCGTTTCCAGGCGCTCGCTCGGTGAGGCTTCGGCCTCCAGCGCTTTTTTTGCGCGCTGAATGGCGCGCGCCAGCCGGCTCTTTTCAATCGGCTTGAGGACGTAATCGATGGCGTTCACTTCAAAGGCTTGCACCGCGTAATTGTCATACGCGGTTGCAAAAACGATTTGCGGAAGTTTTCCTTTGCGGTCCATTAATTT
>PMOP01000441.1:1092-3169 GCA_003161495.1 Acidobacteriota bacterium
AGCGCTTCGACGCCGTTTTTGCCCTGGCCGACGAGGTGCACGTCCGGAAAACTTTTTAGGAGGAAAGCCAATTCATCGCGCGCGGGTTTCTCGTCGTCGACGATGAGTGTGTTGATGGTCATGCCGGGATGCCGGGTTCGCGGTACCAGTATATGCAACACCGATAGCGCATTCAATATGTGCGGGATTCTCTGCTAGAATTCGAAGCTCTTGCCCGCCGGAAGGCGGGCGCTACACAATGCTTTGCCAGCGAGGGCGGATTTGCCTACCAAACGCGCACAAATTCTCAAGAGCGAAGTTCTCTATCAAGGAAAAGTTTTTCAATTGCAACGCGATACGGTGATCGAGCCGGGCGGCGTGCAAGCCGAGCGCGACATCATCGTGCATCCGGGATCCGTCGTCGTGCTTCCCATTTTCAAGGATGGGCGCATCCTGCTCATCCGCCAGTACCGGCACTCGGTCGGTGAGTTTCTGTGGGAACTTGTCGCGGGGCGCAAGGAGCCGAAGGAAAGCCCGATGGCCGGGGCGCGGCGGGAACTTCTCGAAGAGACCGGATACACGGCGAAGCGCATGCGGAAATTAATGCGCGTCGTTCCCACTCCCGGATTCGTAAACGAATGGATGTGGATCTTTGCTGCTGAAGGGCTCACGGAAGGCGCGGCGCAGCCGGAAGAAGACGAAAAAATCACGCCGCGCATTTTCACGTTGAAACAAGCGGAGAAGATGATCGAGCGCGGCACGTTGCGTGATGCGAAATCCATTTGTGGAATTCTTTACTACCTGCGATTCCTGAAACACCTTCGCTAGTTCCCCCAAATGTGCTTTTATATTTTTCAATGTGCATATTTTTCCGCGCATTCCCGCATTGCTCTAAACATTCCCAATTCCATTCAGGATAATTATTTTTTGCATTTCATGTTCTTCGCTTGAAACATAAGCGCGTGTAGCATAGGATTTGCGCAAGTAAGTTCTCCGTAAAAACTTTTCGGAGACAAGGGCGGACATGAGCGTACGAGATTTTATCAAACACCATTACCGGCACTTCAACGCGGCGGTGGTCGTGGATGCTTCGGAAGCCTACCTCGCGCATCTGGCGCGGGGCGGAACAATGTTCCTGACGATGGCGGGAGCGATGAGCACCGCGGAACTGGGGCTCTCGCTCGCGGAAATGATCCGGCAAGGCAAGGTGCACGGCGTCTGCACGACGGGAGCGAATCTCGAGGAAGATATTTTTAATCTTGTCGCGCACGACCATTACAAGCGCGTGCCGAATTATCGCAATTTAAGCGACGCCGAAGAAGTGGCGTTGCGCGATCGCGGCATGAACCGCGTAACCGACACCTGCATCCCCGAAGAAGAGGCCATGCGGCGCATCGAGCGCCAGGTGCTGAAGCTGTGGCAGAAAGCGGACAAAGAAAAACAGCGCTACTTTCCGTACGAATATATGTACCAACTTATTCGAGGCGGCCTCATCAAGGAGTCCTACCAGATCGACCCGAAAGATTCCTGGGTGATCGCGGCATGTGAAAAAAATCTTCCGATTTTCACTCCGGGCTGGGAGGATTCCACGCTGGGAAATATTTTTGTGGCCAACGTGGTTCGCGGCGATGTTTCCACATTCCAGGTTGTGAAGTCCGGCGTGGAACAGATGGCCTGTTTGATCGAGTGGTACCGGCAAAATTCCGCGAGCGAGTCCATCGGCTTTTTTCAAATCGGCGGCGGAATCGCGGGAGATTTTCCCATCTGCGTCGTTCCCCTGATTACGCAGGACCTGCGCGAAAAATGCCGCTTGTGGGGATACTTCTGCCAGATTTCAGACAGCACCACGTCGTATGGCTCCTACAGCGGCGCGGTGCCCAACGAAAAAATCACGTGGGGAAAATTGGAAGCGGCCACGCCGCGATTCGTCATCGAATCCGACGCTTCGATTGTCGCGCCGTTGATGTTCGCCTACATTCTCGGCCATTAAGCCCTTCGGCGGAAAATCGACTCCAGGGTTTTGTAGCGGCCACCTTCAGGTGGGCACCTGCACGATTCGAAGATGACCACCTGAGGGTGGGCGCTACAAGAACTAGGC
>PMOP01000093.1:0-3428 GCA_003161495.1 Acidobacteriota bacterium
ACGGCCTTCGGGATAAAGGAAGGGGCTGTAAGGCGTCCAGGTGTTAAAAGTCGCACAGGCGTAAGACGGGCAGGCCGCGCGGCAGCGGAAACCAAAGGCGCAGGGGGAGGACCGGGAGGCATCGCTGGAGTGGCGAGAAACGTCAGATTTAACTTCCGGGAATCGAGTCCATTCGTGAAATAAAGCGGCAAAATCAACAGCATGGCCAGGATCGCGAAGTGGACGCCAATGGATGCTATCCAGTCAAAGGTGCTGCGCCGTTGATGCGTGGAGGTATCTTCCAGCATCGCTTCGGCAAACACTTCGTGCAGCGGCTGTACTTTTGGCGGCGCCAGGACGAGGTGGATCTTCGGCCTTATAGCCGGCTCCGTGTCTACCAGGAAAAGAAGATGGTTACTTTGCATTGGACTATCCTCGGATCTGGCGGGCGCATCTATTCGGTTCATTTCTCATTGCACGTCCAAGTCGGGGCGCCCACGCCGCTTTCTCTGCTCTCTTCCCATTAACAAAAATAAGAGAATGCGTGGAATCCAGCGATGACCCAAGTCACACACCTATGTGACGATGGTCACAACAGGAAAGAGGAGAGATGCGTCACATTTTCGAGGAAATTCAACGTGGAAACTCTACCAGGAATGAAAACAACTCATCTCATAAATGGGCAGCCTTCAAAACTTGCCGGGGCTTCAGGGGCTAAAGCCCTTTTTTCCAGGTCCAAAACGTCGCGGCTAAAGCCGCGACCCACAAGGNNAGTTTTTCGATGTCTTCCGCCTTTTTGACCATGGAAAGCGATAACACATCGGTTTCCGGTGTTTTGTCCGATTCGTCCTTCAAGTCCTTGGCCATCTGCAGCAGGCGGTCGACATCGTGTCTTAATGCTTTCTGGTCTTCTTTCAGTTGCGTTTTTGGATTCGATCTTGGAGGCAGGGCAACATCGTTCGTCCCGCTGGAATCGCTGGCATCCGGCGTTTGCGGAATTTGAGAAGGATTCTCGCGCCGTTGCCCCTGGCCGGTCTCGAACAGGGCCATGGGTCCGGCCAGCGTCACGGCAAAGCCGGAAAGAAAGAACCTGCGCCCGGTTTTCAAGCGTTTCTCCTCTGCCACAATCCCTGCTGCCATCCTTCTTTTTGGAGCATCATAGTGCGTCTTCGGGCGAATCACACGGTGCTATAATTGCCGCCGGACATTATGAACCCAAACGTAGCCAAATGGACAGATTTTGCGGCCGCGCGCGGAATTCGCATTGCCGCGATTTTGCTGATCGCGCTGATCTTGAACCGCCTATTGCGTTCCCTGACGCGCCGGTTGATTCCATCTGCCGGGAGCGAAGGCCTGGGCCGGATCGCGCGCATGCGCGAACATCATGTGAAAACCCTGTCGGGGTTGCTGTACAGCGCGGGAACCGCGATCATCGTCGTCGGCGCGATTCTCACGGCGCTGCCAGAGTTCGGTTTTAATGTTACGCCCCTTGCAGCGGCCGCGGGCCTGGCGAGCCTGGCCGTGGGTTTCGGCGCGCAGCATTTGGTACGCGATTTGATCAACGGTTTTTTTATGATCGTCGAGGATCAGTTCGTAGTGGGAGAATCGGTGCGAATTGGAACCGTAATAGGACGCGTTGAACATATGACGCTGCGCCGCACCGTAATCCGCGACACTCAGGGCGCAGTGGTCAGTATTCCCAATGGAGAGATCGCTCAGGTTGCAAACCTCAGCCGCGACTGGGGACAGGTGTTCGTGGATATATCCATCCCCCAGGAAACGTCGGCGGATGCGGCGCTGGCAGCGCTGGAACGCACTTGCGCCGAACTTCGCGCCGACGCAGCCTGGTCGCCGGTATTCGTGGACGGGCCGCGCGCATTGGGAGTGGAGATACTCGGCCCGGCCGGAGCGACGCTGCGGCTGGTGCTTCGGACCGTTCCGGGGAGGCAGGATGACGCCGCGCGCGAATTGCGCCGCCGGATTCAAAACCGCTTTGAGCAGGAACACATACGGTGGGGCGGAGTGCAGCGCGTGGAAATTGCCGGCAGCGAATCGCCGCAAAGTTTTACGGTGCGTTCCAATTCTTGAGGAAAATAAATATTCAAATTTTCGTTATTCCTTTTCGGGGCTTTGAGAGGAAAACTCCAGGGAACTGTGATGCGCTTCTTCATGCTCCGCCGCTCCCGCCATTGCCGTGCGATTGCGTCCTTCTTCCTTCGCGCGGTACAGGGCTGAATCGGCCATCTGTAGAATTTGATTCGCGGTTTCTTCAGGCCAATCTCCGGTAGCAACGCCGCCAACGCTCATCGAGACTGTCAAATCCCCCGCGGATGTAGTAACAGGCTCGCGGAAAATCGCTTCCCGGAGCCGCTCGGCTTTTGTCTGGGTATCCGAGCCATTGCATCCGGGCAGGAGTATCAAAAATTCTTCGCCTCCGTAGCGGCCCACGGCGTCATAGGGCCGCACCTCGACCTGCATTCGTTTTGTGATATCGCGAAGGACAGCATCTCCGGCGAGGTGTCCATACGTGTCATTCACGGACTTGAAGTGATCCACGTCCGCGATCAGGACGCCGAGTGAATGGCCTTCCCGCCGGAAGCGGGCGATTTCCCTGTCCAGTGCTTCCAATATCGTTCCGCGGTTCCAGGCTCCCGTAAGGATATCGTGCGTGGCCTTGAAGCGCATGGCTTCGCGCGCTTGCACCAGGCTGTCTTCCAAATCGAGCAGGCGCAATCCCACGCGAATTCTGGCCTTGAGTTCCTGTGGGTTAAATGGCTTCGTCAAATAGTCATCCGCACCGGATTCCAGACCTTCCACCACGCTTTCCTTGGCGTCCTTGGCCGTCAGCAAAAGGATATAAGTATAGGGTTCGGGGCGGAGCTTGCGCAGGGCGCGGCACACATCGACGCCGTTTTGGCCGGGCATCATCCAATCGAGCAAGGCCATGCGTGGCGGATTCGGCGCTTTCAAGGCTGCCCAAGCGGCGTTGCCGTCTTCGGCGAAAGCCACCTCGTATCCCCACTTCAAGAGCAGTCCCTGAAGCATGCGCCGCGATACGGACTCATCATCGGCGATTAGAATTTTCATTTCGCAACCTCCTGGCAAAGTTCCTCGAGCGCCTGAAATAACATTTTGACGGTCCGTTCCACCTCCACGAGACTTCCCTTGGCGGATTCAGCGTCTTTGTTTTTTGCGTCTTTTTCGAGTTGCGAGGCGGCGGCCGCCGCAGCCCTCGCCGAAAGATTGCTCGCCGCTCCCTTGAGGGAGTGGGCGGCCCGCTCCAACGCAAACATGTCGCCGCTTTGCATGGCATCGCGCATCGCCGTCATCAGCTGGGGCGCGCTTTCCTGGAACAGGTGGACGATTTCGGTGAGCAGTTCCTGATCTCCCTCCACTCGTTCCAGAAGTGATACCCGGTCGATTTGCTCGTGCAATCCTTCTGGATTTTC
>PMOP01000093.1:3494-8694 GCA_003161495.1 Acidobacteriota bacterium
GCATCTTTCCTTGTCGCCTCGCATGGCATGCGCGGTCATGGCCAGGATGGGAATATGCTTTCCGGATTTTTTTTCACGGGTCCGGATCGCCGCAGTCGCTTCCATGCCGTCCATCTCCGGCATCTGGATATCCATGAGCACAATGTCAAATCCCGGAGCCTCGGCGCTTTCCCAGGCCGCCAGGGCTTCGCAACCTGTGCTGGCCAGAGTGACGCGGTGGCCGGCCTTTTCGAGCAGCCGGATGGCAAGTCTCTGGTTCACGGAATTGTCTTCAGAAAGCAAAATATCAAGCGCACGCCCTTTTGGCTTTTTCTGAGTCGGTGGGAGAGAGGGTTCAATCAAGCGCTCTTCGACGGCGCCTTGCCCCAGGGCCAGAAGGATTGCGTCAAGCAGCTCGGATTGCCCGATCGGCTTGGTAAGACACCGCTTTACTCCCAGTTCGTGGCAGCGCGGCGCATCCGTCATGTGGCGATTCGCGGAAAGCATCATCACCACGGCGCCGGCAAGCGCCGGATTGGCTTGAATTTGCTGCATAACCTGGAAACCGTCCATTTTCGGCATGGATGCGTCCAGCAAAACAATGGAAAATGCCCGGCCGGCTTTTTGCGCGGCAATCAACAATTCCAGGGCGCTCGCGCCGCTGTCCGCCTGGGTAGGATTCATGCGCCAATTCGTCAGCATCTCCGCGAGAATTTCGCCGCTCATCGCGTTATTGTCCACCACGAGGACATTCAATCCCGGAAGTGTTTGTCCGGCCTTCCGCTCCTGGTGCGATGCGGACACGGTTCCTTTCTCCATGTTGCAGGTAAAGTGAAATGTGCTGCCCTTCCCGATTTCGCTTTCCACCCACATGCGCCCTCCCATCAGTTCCACCAGCTGGCGCGAAATCGTCAGGCCGAGGCCCGTTCCGCCAAAGCGGCGCGTCGTGGATCCGTCGGCCTGTGCAAAGGATTCGAAAATGATCTGCTGTTTTTCAATGGGAATGCCCATGCCGGTGTCGGAAACGGAAATGTGCAGGCGCACTTGCTCGCCTGTGATGGCTTCGATTTCCGTACTGACGAGGATGTTTCCCTCCTCGGTGAATTTGATGGCGTTTCCGACCAGGTTCACGATGAGCTGACGCAACCGCGTTGGATCTCCGATCAGTACAGCCGGCACCTGGGGCGATACACGGGCAAGCATCTCCAGAAGTTTCTTTTCCGCTCGCAGGGCCAATGTCTTGAGTGTTTCCTCCAGCAAATCGCGGATCGCAAATTCGGTCTTTTCCAGTTCGAGTCTGCCCGCCTCGATCTTGGAAAAATCCAAAATGTCGTTGATGACGTGCAGGAGGCTATCGGCGGAAGATTTGACCAGGTTGAGATAATCCCGCTGCTCCGCTGTCAACGTAGTATCGAGCGCCAGATCGGTCATTCCGATAATGCCGTTCATCGGAGTGCGAATTTCATGGCTCATGTTGGCCAGGAATTCGCTCTTCGCGCGGCTGCCCGCTTCAGCTGCTTCCTTGGCGTCGAGAAGATCCGCTTGCGCTCGCTTCCGCCGGGTGATGTCCAGGAAGGTGATCACGGCGCCGACGATTTCGCCCTCCTTGCGGATGGGGTACGCCCAATATTCGACTGGAAAGTTTGTCCCATCGGCGCGCCAGAAGACTTCTTCGTCCGAATGAATGCCTTCGCCCTTCCTCAGCGAAATCGCGATCTCACACGTCTCTTTGAGGTAGGGTGTGCCGTCGGAATGCGTGTGGTGCATCACCACGTGTCCATTCCTGCCGAGAAGATCATCTCCTTTTCCATGGCCCAGCAAGCGCACTGTGGCCGGATTGCAAAACGTGATATTTCCATCGCGATCGATTCCAAAGATCGCCTCCGCAGTGGAATCCAGAAGCAGACGAATTCTCCCCTCACTCTCATGCAACGCTTCCTGGGCGCGCTGGCGGTCGGCCACTTCCTGTTCCAGCTCGGCGGTGCGCTCGTCCACGCGATGCTCCAGATCCTCGCGGGCGTGGCTCAACTCGGCGTCGCGAGTCTGAATCTGCCCCAGCATCTCGTTGAAACCATCGATCAGCACGCCGACTTCATCCTCCGAGCGCTTCCCTGCTCGAATGGAATAATCCCTGCTGCTGGTTACCATCTTTGTGGTCCACGCCAGCTCCAGGATCGGATTCGAGATGGGACGTTGCAGCCGTCCAGCCATCGGATATGCTCCCAGGGAGACGCCCGCGACGACCAAAGCAAAAAAAAGTAAATAACCAACAAGGAGCTGTTTGTATTCAACCGTGTCTCCCTCCAGAAACACGGTGCCCACTTTGTCGCCTTGAAAAATAATCGCTTGAAAGATCAGGACGCGCTGGGAGGTAAACCGGCTGGAATCGTTTTCCACTGGCGGCGCGGAATACGGCTGCGTCAATTGGCCTCGGTGATATTCGGCGAAAGGTTTGCCATCGCGGTCATAGATTACTGCGGACAGGATGTGCGGCTTGGCTGCAAGGGCCCGCAGGATGTCCTGCGCGGAGTTGGGATCCTTAAAAACGAGGGGCGCCGCGCTGTTGGTTCCTACGATGTTGGCGAGGGCGTTCAGGTCCTCGAGGCGCAACTCTTTGAATCGGTACACGCCATATTCGGCAAATCCGATGCACGCCGCGCACAGCGCCACCACTGTATTGATCATGATCACAAGCGTGAGCTTGCGTCGCAGCGAAAGTTTGCGGGTCCATTGCATTTTAATTGTTCACGCCTCGGTCTGTTGCCGTCATCACGCGGGCGAGCGACAACAGCTTCGAGCTGATTTTCAATCGCGCGCGGCTGGTGGCGCCGACGTCAATGGCCACTCGCACGCGGGCATCCTCCAGCAGCAACTGGACCATTCCGCCCGCGGCGATAAAATTGTCCATGTCCGCCACCGTTAACACGCTCGATCCGCGTAACTCCGCGAGGATGGGCGGAAGGCGCTTCTTTTCCGATTCGCTGATGAATAAAATGTTGCAGCCGCGCAGGTTGTCCTCTGCCTGAAACTTCTTGACCTGCAAGTCGCGGCCCAGCACATTTTTGCCTTCCACCAGTTGAGTCAATTCGCCGCCAATGGGAGTGTCCCCGATAAATCCGATCACCCACTTTCCATGGGGGTCCGCTGCCGGTTCGTCCGGCCACTCCACAAATTTCAAAAAGTTAAAAATATAGGCCGCTTTGACCTGATATTCGGTGGGGGATTGTCCGGCAACAACGGCGCCATCCGCCAACGGAAAATGTACGACGGCCAGCAGCGCGGCAAGACAAGCGATTCGCGGTGCAAACAGGCGCACACAACGATGCGGATTTTGGCGTCGTTTCTCCATGGAATGCCAATCGGCCGCTTCCAGCGCGCGCGCCTTTGATGGCACCGCGCGGGATAGATCAGAACTCTGCAAGGATTTTGGCGATCCGTTTGAACGCATTTCCCCCTGCCATTTGCCCTGACTGGTTCATCATCGGGGATTCATCTTCGGGTTCGACCCGATAAACGAACACAATTCACCTAAAGCAGGTCCGAGGATGTATTTGCATTGCTCTGGCCAAATCAAAAACGCCGGCTATGTGCTAACCATACTTGTTTCAGCTGTTTGAAAAATTAGGAGAGGCTAATAAAGCATCCCGTCATTAACGGGAAGTTCCGAATTGGTCCTGCGCGTTCCGGTTTGATTTAGTTTGGGCGATTTCGGGGATCCAAAGCCTTGCACGAGTATCTTTGCGCTAATAGTTATGTGTGCCCTCGGGGTTCAGACTCCGTCAGACCCCAACCTTCAAACGAAGTAGGATTGGGAGATTATGATTGCCCCCTGGATCGAGAGCGTGGAAAGTCTGGCTGCAGCGTGCACAACGCTGTGCTGGCTGCCGCAAGCGATAAAAATAATTCGCGAGAAGAGGACCGAGGGCATCTCGCTGATCACGCAAAGCGTTTTCACATTGGGCGTGGCGCTCTGGGCGGCGTACGGTTTGCTCCTGAATGACCGCCCGATTTTGTACGCCAATGGCGTGACACTTGTATTTTCCCTTTGTATCCTGATCCTTAAGATTCGTTACCGGTGATTCAGATTCTTCACGAGATTCGACGCCAGAATCGCAATCATCGAAAGCTGAAGATTTCCCTGAAAAGAGATCTGATTTCGTGGAAGCCATACCCTGCCGAAAGCTCCAGGGCTGAAGAACTGATCGCGACGGAATGCCGCGGGATCGGGTTCTGGACTGTTGCTTGTAATTGCTGGGGTGGTTGAAATGATTGTTCGACCTTGGTGCGCACATTTGCCGCTGGAAGAGAATGAACGATTTGCTCTGCCTGAACGCGTGAGTTTGGCGATGGGTGAGATTGTACGGAATTGCTCATGATCGTCACTTCACCTCGTAGGATCGTATCGGCGAGAAGAGAAATAACTTTAGACGGAATGTGACTCGAGGTGTTCATTTCGCATCTATGGCAGTTAAATTTAAATTTGATGCCAGCCCTGCAATCAAAAACGGAAATTACCATTGACATGTTTCCTGCAACGGACGACACTGTCGCTCCCCCCTTCCAAAAAATAATTCCCAATATAAGTGAGGGAGAATGTTTCTCCGAATGGAGCAGTTGTCAGGCGTGGACAATCCGAGGCACTATCGCACGGAGATTATCGAAGAACTTCAAGAATTGCTGCTGTCGGGCAGCTCAGCCCTGCCGGACCCAAAACGCAAAAGCTGCTATAACCTGGAAAATCAAGAGCGCCTATTTTTTATCCACATATCTCCAAACAGGGGTACAGCGGCATTAATTGCTACGTGGCTTCTCCGCTCGCGAGCCGCAATGGAACGCGAGGATTGCGCCGAAGCGAATATACAAACCATCGCATGACAGATTCGTTTACCGGACTTATGAAAAAGTACATCCAGCGATTTTTTTGGGCGGCCCAGATCGAATGAGAAGTTATTTTGCCAGGCATTCAACCGTGAAAGAATCACGAAGCCGCCAAATGCTAAAAAACGGCGGAACATTTGGAGGCGCGGGTCGGATTTGAACCGACGAATGGAGGTTTTGCAGACCTCTCCCTTAGGCCTCTTGGGTACCGCGCCGAAGCTTGAAAGTATAGCGAAACTGGCATCCACTTGTCAGTGGGCGCATGGATTGAACGGAGCGAAGAAGTTCCGCATTGTTGACCTTGTTATTCCAGACGCCAGGTTGTGGCGCCGGCGTCTCGCCG
>PMOP01000093.1:8767-9135 GCA_003161495.1 Acidobacteriota bacterium
GTGGGACAGATGTAAAAACCGGTGCCCCACTCGAAGCCCGCGACTTTAGTCAGCTTGGGAATGATCTCGATATGCCAGTGGTAATGGTCGCTGGTTTCCTCACCAATGGGCGATGTATGAATCATCAGGTTGTAAGCGGGGCGATCGAGCACCACGTCGAGCCGAGAAAGATTGTCCTTGATCACTTTGGCCAGGCCGGCATAAATCAGGCTCTGATGATTCTCGAACGCCGAAGCGTGCTGCCTCGGCAGGATCCACATCTCAAACGGAAAGCGTGGCGCGTACGGCGCGAGCGTCACAAACAAATCCGTCTGGCCGATCACGCGGACGCCGGAATCCTGTTCCTGGCGGATCATGTCGCAGAAAAT
>PMOP01000110.1:0-3179 GCA_003161495.1 Acidobacteriota bacterium
CTGCCATCGTCTCCAGATCGCTGTGAAAATAAAACCCGATCAGCAGCCCGGCAACCCCGCCTGCCCCCGTTTTCAAAAAGCTGCGCCGATCCATTCCTTGTGCGTTGTTGCTCATAAGCGAAATCGTATGGCTGCAACCCTATTGTGTCAACCACTCACGTAGCACAGGCACTCTTGCCTGTGCGGTTTTCGCTGCGCTTAACTAAAAAGCATAGCCAGGGCTGGCAGTCCAGGTGTTGGTGAATTTAACAAAACCGCACAGGCAAGAGTGCCTGTGCTACTAACCCCACTGAATTCTTGCGCCCGCTCCCCGGGAAGCTCTGCTAGAATCCCGTGCATGCCGTTGCCTGTCATTCTCCGTTCCGGCCATCGCCGCCGCTTGATTCGCGCAGTGTGTGTCGGAGCGCTCACTCCGCTTTCTTTTTTTATCGCGACTTTCCATAGCAAGGCGCAAGAAAAGGCTCCTGCTTCCCCAAAAACGACACCGCAACCGGCCGCGCAAAATCTTGTCATCTCGCCCGACCTGAAGAAAGAGCTCGCGAAATTCAAGCCTGTGTTTATGCCCTTCGATTCCGCGCATCTGACAGCGCGCGAACGGCAGATGGTCGCCAAGCTGGTCGAGGCCTGCCAGGATCTGGAATCCATTTACTGGCGGCAAAGCGATCCGGAAGGCCTGAAACTTTATCAAGCGGTGTCCGGAAGCCGCGCTCCGAAAGACATTGCTCTGCGCCGTTTTCTCCGAATCAACGGCAGCCGTTTTGACCTGATCAACAACGACGCGCCGTTCGTCGGGACAGCGCCGTGGCCGCCGGGCCGCGGATTTTTCCCCGCAGATCTGACGCATGAAGAATTTGACCGGTACATTGCGGCCCATCCCGAGCAAAAAGCCGCGCTGTACGATCCGTTCACTGTGGTGCGCCGCAAAGGCGACGCGCTCGAAGCGATTCCATATCATGTCGCGTATCGCGAGTGGGTCGATCCCGCGGCGAAAGCCCTGCGAGACGCCGCGCAACTCTCCGACGATCCGGCCTTCGCAAACTTTTTGCGCCTGCGAGCGGATGCTCTGCAATCGGACGACTATTTCGCAAGCGACATTGCCTGGGTCAGCCTCGTCAATCCGAAATTCGACGTCATCTTTGCGCCCTACGAAACCTATCTCGACGATTTTCTCGGCGTGAAAACTTCTTACGGCGCGGCCGTCCTCGTCCGCAATGACGCCGAAAGCAGCAAGCTGGACGTCTTCCAGAAATATGTTCCGGACATCCAGGACAGTTTGCCGCTCGCGCCCGAAGATCGTCCCTCGAAGCGCGGCCTTTTCTCTCCCATGGAAGTGATGGACGCGCCATATCGCGCGGGCGACCTGCGCCACGGCTACCAGGCCGTGGCCGACAATCTGCCGAACGATCCGCGCATTCACGAGCAAAAAGGCTCGAAGAAAATTTTCTTTAAAAATTTCATGGATGCGCGCGTCGATTACGTGATCCTGCCCATCGCCAAGCGCCTGCTGCGCACGGACGAGGCCGCGCTCGCTTCCGCGGACGGCTATCTCGCCACCACCATGATGCACGAAATTTCGCACGGCCTCGGCCCGGCCTTCGCGCGCACGTCCGCCGGGAAACGCGACGTTCGCGAAGCGATCGGCCCCACATACTCAGGCCTTGAGGAAGCGAAAGCCGATATCGTCGGGCTCTATAGCCTGAAATGGCTGGTGGACCGCGGCAATCTTCCCAGGGAAAAATTGAACGGATACTATGCGTCGGAAGTCGCGGGAATTTTTCGGACCGTGCGATTCGGCGTCGCCGAGGCGCACGGCCGCGCCGAAATCATGGAGTTCAATTTCTTCTCCGAACGCGGCGCCATCGCGCGCGACGCCGCTTCGGGCCGCTACGCCATCGATTTCAGCCGCATGCCGGATGCCGTGGCGGCGCTGGCCAAGGAACTGCTCGAGATAGAAGCAACCGGTGACCGTGCTCGCGCCGAAGCCTGGTTCGCGAAGTACGGCTCGATTCCGCCGGAACTTGCGAAATCGCTTGAAGCCGCTTCCGACGTTCCCGTGGATATCGATCCGGTTTCGGCGTTCCCCGAACCCATGCGTTAAAAATTCCAAATCGCAAACGAAAGGATGATGACCCTTCATGGCCAATGAAAAGCCCCAGAATTTGAAAAATCATGCCCGCTTCGTGCCGCCCTTCCACATGTTCGTCGGCCCCGTGTTCATCGTGAACGTGGGAGCCTCCATTTATTATCTGGTAAAAACAGGCATTTCGTTTCAATCCGTTTTCGGTGTATTGATGGCTTTGGCACTACTGACTTTCGCACTGTACTCGCGCCTTTTCGCGCTGACTGTGCAGGATCGCGTCATCCGCCTTGAAATGCGCCTGCGCCTCGCCCAGGTCCTGCCCGTGGATTTGCGCCCGCGCATTCCGGAATTTACCCCCGGGCAGCTGGTTTCCTTGCGCTTTGCCAGCGACGCGGAGCTACCAGCCCTGGCGCGCAAAGTCCTCGACGACAAGATGAACGATCGCAATGCCATCAAACAATTAATCAAAGACTGGCAGCCCGATTATCTGAGGGCTTAAGTAGCACAGGCACTCTTGCCTGTGCGGTTTTCTGGCGCGCTAAAAAAACGCCCAGCCAACAGTAGCAGTCCAGTTGTCGGTGAAGTTATCAACCCCGCACAGGCAAGAGTGCCTGTGCTACTTCGCATCCGTATTTTCAGCGAAGCACCAGTGCACAAAATCCTGGCCGTAGCGCGCGCTCACGGCCGCTGGAACATCCTTCTCCTCGACCTTTTCAAATTGAAAGCTGATCTCGCCGTTGGCCTGCACTGTGCCAAGCAAAGACCCGTACACGTTGCCCAACGCGATGCGCGCATCCGCGGATTTTGGCGGCAGCGGCACGCGCCGGGCTCCCCCGGTGCCCACAATCCAACCCGCCAGAACGCCGCCATGCTCTTTCCAGTAATCCGTATTGAAAATTCCGTCCATGAAATAGTGCGAATGGCTGGCGAGCACATAAACACGCTTGTGCGATTCGTTCTGCGCGCGCAGCAGATCGGCATAGACGACGCGCCCGCTTTCAGTCCCGGTCGCAGACTCGTTCATACTGTGGTCCTTGGAAATGCTTTCGGGCAGCGCCTTGTGCATCCCGGTGACAATGGTCGAGACGGCCGGATCGGC
>PMOP01000110.1:3245-10513 GCA_003161495.1 Acidobacteriota bacterium
GCGCGCAAGACCGGTGAATCCAGCCAATCCGCGAATTGCAGCAGGAAATCTTCGCGTGTCTTGTACGGAGGAACCGTCTCATGATTTCCGATTCCCAGAAAAATGGGTATGGACCCGAACGAGGCCATCTGGCTCTCGATGTAATCGGTCCATTCGATGTTTCCATATTGGGTGATACTGAGCGGCTTGGCGATGTTTTTAGGCTGGTGGAGAATATCTTCATCAAAGTTGGTGGTCAGGCGCAGGTCGCCCAGGTGCCAGTAAAACGCGGCCTGATTTTGTCGCGCCGTTTCCGCGATCGCGGGCATCACCACGTCGCCGCAATTGCGCGAGTCGCCGGACACCAGGAATCGCCACGCGCCGCTGTCGGATTGCTGAGCGCCTGCAGGCGCCGCTGCCAGCGCGACAACAAGCGTCAGACCAAGAATCACCGCACCCACGGAAAACATTTTGCGAATTGTCATCATCCTCAATCCCAGTCTCACAGTAGAATGCTACCAGAATGCCATTTAGAGGCACAGTTCAACGATAAAATTTCGCTTCTCACGAAAGTTTCTTAATTATAGATTTTAGTAGCACAGGCACTCTTGCCTGTGCGGTTTTTACGCCAGGATTCAAAGGCGCAAAACCAAAACCAGCATGTGAATCGATTTTCCGGCCATGATAAAGAAAGCCTGGAGGAACTTGTGATTCCAAAAATCAGCAAAGCCATCCCATCCATGGCGGCTATCCTGGCATTAATCGCCGGAATGATTTTCCTGCCAGCCCGCGAGACACCCGCGCAATCGCCGGAGCTTCGCGTGATGGTCTCCGATGGCCTGAAAACAGTTGTAGAGGAACTCACTCCGCGAATCGAACATTCCACAGGACGCAAGTTGGCTGCGCAATTCAATTCCTCAAAAAATTTAAGAGATAAAATTCAGGCCGGGGAACCTTTCGATGCCGCCATCCTCACCGCCGACGTCCTGGATGATTTGATCAAGCAAGGAAAAATTTCCGCCGGCACGCGCGCAGACATTTCCCGCACCGGATTGGGCGTTGGCGTTCGCGCCGGGGCCCCGAAACCGGACATCGGCACGCCCGAAGCGCTGAAACAAACCTTGCTCCATGCAAAATCCATCAGCTTCAATCCCACGGGCGCAAGCGCGGCGCACACCTACGATATGTTCGCGCGCCTCGGAATCACCGAGGCTGTTAAACCAAAATTGGTTCTTGATGCGGAGGCGGGGCGCCCGCAGATGAACGTTGCCGCGGGTAAAGTGGAACTTGTCATTTCGCTGATCCCGGAAATCAAATTCTTTCCGGGCGTGGATTTTGTCGGCCCGATTCCCCCTGAGTTTCAAAGCTACGTAAATTTCGCGGTTGGAATAGCGACAAACGCGCGTGACGCGGATGCCGCTAGGAAACTGATTCGATACATCACCGGCCCAGACACAGCGCCAGTCCTGAAAGCCAAAGGTATGGAGTCTCTCAAGTAGCACAGGCACTCTTGCCTGTGCGGTTTTCGGGATTGTCGATGTCCCGTGATTCGGAGCCAGGTTGAAGCAGTGAAAACCGCACAGCCAGAAGTGTCTGTGCGGTTTACGGGAATGTCGATGTTCCGTGACTTCACAGTTGCGTTGAAGTATTGAAAACCGCACAGGCAAGAGTGCCTGTGCTACAAAAAACCTCACGCGCGAACGGCCGAGCCCCGCGCCGCGACATATTCGCGCATGTTGTCCTCGAACGCCCGTTCGAGTTTTTGCACGAGCGGCCCCATCACGACGGAATACTTATGCCCGGAAATTTCGCTCACTCCGAGCAGCGTGCGGTTCGTGGAGGTAATGAATACTTCGTCCGCGGCATGGAGATTCTCCAACGTCAGCGTTTTCTCGCTCATCGATACGCCCGCGCGCGCGGCAATTTCCAGCAGCACGCTGCGCGTCACTCCCTCCAGGCAGCCCGAAGAAAGCGGCGGCGTGAAAACCGCGCCGTCCTTCACGCAAAAAATATTGGCGGAAGTGCATTCGGCCACTTCGCCGCGCTCGTTCAGTAAAATTACTTCCGTCCAACCCGCCTTTTGCGCTTCGGCCAGGTGCCACACGTTGTTCAGCCATGCTGTGGTCTTCACGCCCGCGAGCGGCGAAGCTGCGTGGCGCCCGTGTTCCGCGACGCTCAGCCGCGCTTCCGCCGAATGCGCTGGAAGTCCCGCCGTGCAGAGAATCAAATCCACGTCGGGCATGGTCTCGCCGCTTTGCCAGAACCCCACGCGGTTGTAGATCATGTAAATTCGCGCCGTGCCTTCCACCACTTGATTGGCGGCCAGCAACTCGCCGAGATGCCTGCGCACTTTTTCGGCATCGAATGGAAACGGCAGACGGATGCGCCTCGCATCTTTTTCCAGCCGCCGCCAGTGCCGTTCGTACGCGAACGCTTCTCCCTGAAAAATTCTTGTGGTTGTGAACAGGCCCCAACCATTCAAAAGCCCCGCCTGGCCGGGCGATAAGCGGGCCTGGTCGACTGCAACAATCCGGTCATTGTGAAAAATCAGCCGATGAATCAAGTGGACCTCGCGCGCCATGTTTCGATCCTGCGCCCCAATATTCTAACTCACTCCGGCCAAATGAAGCTGTCCCCGCGAAGTGTTTGGTGACGAAGGAAGCAAACACTTCATCGGATCAACGGCGGCTTTGATTGGTGGCGCCGGCATCCTGCCGGCGATTTGTCCGGTGCGCCACAAATTGCAAAAACGCCGGCGGGACGCCGGCGCCACTCAACCTCGTGCATCAACCCTCCAGAATGTCTCGGAAATTGCCTTGATCGCGCAATTCAGCTCGCATTGTGAATCCCCACGTTGCGGGATACTATGCATTCGCGCGGCCTTCGTGGCTGTTCACGGCGCGACGGAGAGGTCCATGAATTTTCCGAAAGCGAATCATTCGGTAAAATTAATTCTCGCGTTTGCGTCGGTTGCCGCGCTCTCCGGCTGTTCGCGCGCGCCGAGCCCTCCCGCGGCGGCACTGGCATCTTTTTCCGGAGATCGAATCCTCGAACACATTCGCGTTCTTTCCTCCGATGAATTTGAAGGGCGCGGGCCGGGCTCCAAGGGCGAGCAGCTCACCATAAAATATCTCGAGGATCAATATCGCTCGGCGGGCCTGGAGCCCGGCAATCCGGACGGAACATATCTGCAGAGCGTGCCTCTGGTCGGCATCACTCCGGATAGCAACATGAAGCTCACGCTTGCGGGTCACGGGCGCACTCTCGAACCGAAATTTCAGGATGACTTCGTCGCCTGGTCCAAGCGCGTGACGGAAACTTCCGCAATCGACGCCGACCTGATCTTCGTCGGCTACGGCGTGCAGGCCCCGGAGTTTCAGTGGGACGATTTCAAAGGCGTTGACGTAAAGGCAAAATATCTCGTCGTGCTCGTCAATGATCCGCCCGTGCCCGATCCCGCGGATCCCTCCAAGCTCGATCCAAAAATTTTCGGCGGCACGGCCATGACTTACTATGGCCGCTGGACCTACAAATTTGAAAAGGCTGCGCAACTGGGTGCCGCCGGATGCCTCATCATTCACCAGACCGACCGCGCCGGCTATCCCTGGGAAGTGGTGCGCAACAGCTGGAGCGGAACGCAATTCGATCTGGCCACGCCCGATAAAAATATGGGCCGCCTGGGCGTGGAAAGCTGGATCACGTCGGACTTTGCCGCGAAATTATTTCGCGCCGCCGGCCTCGATCTCGAAAAGCAGATTGCCGCCGCGGCGAGCCGCGATTTCAAACCTGTCCCGCTCGGCATGCGCGCGAAGCTGACCATCCACAACACGCTGCATACGCTCGATTCGCACAACGTGATCGCAAAGCTTACCGGCAGCGATCCCGACCTGAAAAATTCATACGTGATTTATACGGCTCATTGGGATCACTTCGGAATCGGCCCGGAAGTAAACGGCGACAAAATTTATCACGGCGCCGTCGACAACGCCTCCGGCTCCTCCGCGCTTCTGGAAATGGCGCGCGCCTACAAAGCGCTGGCGAGGCCGCCGCGCCGCACATTACTTTTTCTATCGGTAACCGGCGAAGAGCAGGGCCTGCTCGGCTCGCAATATTACGTCGAGCATCCTCTGTATCCGCTGGCGCGCACCGCGCTGGACATTAACATGGATGGTATGAACGTAAACGGCCGCACTCAGGACATCGTTCAAATCGGCCGCGGCGTTTCCACCCTGGACGATGTGGTCGAAGCCGTCGCGGCCGAACAAGGCCGCACAGTAAAGTTCGATCCCGAGCCCGAAAAGGGTCTCTATTATCGCTCCGACCATTTCGAGTTTGCCAAAAATGGCATTCCCGCATTCGATCCCGATGAAGGCGTAGAGTTTATCGGCAAGCCCCAGGGCTGGGGTCTCGAAGAGCGGCGAAAATATACCGCC
Organism: Acidobacteriota bacterium; assembly: GCA_003161495.1. Lineage (GTDB taxonomy): Bacteria > Acidobacteriota > Terriglobia > Acidiferrales > UBA7541 > Palsa-360. The sequence continues at coordinate 7,658 of PMOP01000110.1, forward strand.
GAAAGGTATCACAAGCCCGCCGACAAGGTTCAGCCGGACTGGGACATGAGCGGAGCGGTCCAGGACGCCCAACTCTACTTTCTGGTTGGATACCGTGTCGCCAACGATCCACACATGCCCGAATGGAAGCCCGGAGCGGAATTTAAAGCGATTCGGGATGCTTCCCTGAAAGCCGCGGGGATAGCTCCGTGACCCAAGAAAGGTTTTCTCGCAAATAATTGATTCTTTGAACTTTCGCCGCGATCCCAAGCAATTGGGAGGAGTACCTTTATTTGGGGGGTATGCCGATTTACGTGTTGACACCGCCGCAAGTTGTTCTTACTCTTAAACGGTCGGCCCTCTCGGAGGTATTAGTGCGGAAATTTTTCACCGCCGTTTTGATCGCGGCGCTAACAGTTTTGTTAATTCAAGCGCCCGCCTTGGCTTCGCCTGGGAGTTCGCCCTCGGTCCCACTCGGCGTTGTTGTGTCCGCTGAAAATTCCAACTATGGTGCGGCAGTAACAACCAGTGGCTCCACGGTTTATGACGGCGATCGCCTCAAAACCCTGCCGAACGCCACGCTCCGCGTGCGCCTCGGATCCGGGCAATTGGTTCTGCGCCAGGGCACCATGGCCGATGTGCATGCATTTCCAAATGGGTTCTCGGCCAATTTGGGTGAAGGCACCGTGGTTGCTTCCTCGCCGCAAGGACAAACCTTCCAGCTGATCGCTGACGGCGCCACGGTACGTCCCGCAAACACGCAGGCAACTTCCGGCCAGATCAGCATGATTAGCCCAAACGAATTAATCTTAACGGGCATTCGCGGAACCCTGGAAGTTTCCATGGGTGACGAGGTCAAGACCGTGGAGGCCGGCAGTTCCTACAGGCTGGAAGTCGAACCCGACGAAGCCGAGCCGGGTCCTCAGGGGGCTCCACGTCCAACTGGCCGCAACCGCTTCCTTTTTATTCTGATCCCCGCGATCGCCGCGGTAGCCGGAATCATTATCTGGCGCGCCCTGGAAAGTCCCACCGCTCCTGGCAATTAAATGCCGAGTAGCACAGGCACTCCTGCCTGTGCGGTTTTGTAAGCTGCAAGCATACCAACCGGCAAACCTACGATCGCAAATCCCGCACAGCCAAGAACGTCCGCACTAAAAAATTCAGCTCCGATATAGTTTCTTCCGCAACCAAATGATCGACGCAAATACGGCAGGCAGTAATTCAGTGGTGTGGCAGGATTGGGCATCAAGCAGCAAGGATGCCAGCAAGCCGCGAAGCCTTCTTGGTAAAATAGCACTATGCGGTATACCGCTGCGCACCCTCTCCGTTTCTCCGCTATTCTGTGTCTGGCCTTGGCGATTTCCACGGGTGTTTTTGCCGATACGATTTATCTGAAGAGCGGAAGAAAAATCACTGCCACGCACGTCACTGAGGAAAACGGACAGGTAAGTTACGAAACCTCCGCCGGGCGATTCAGCTTTCCCGCGTCCATCGTCGATCGAGTCACCCACGATGATGCGCCGCCCGTTTCAGCAGTAGCTCCACCCTCGGATCGCGCCGCGAACCTTCCCATTGCGCCTCCCAATGCGCTGGCGGCCCCTTCCAGCGATGCCGCGGCCAGCGCCGCCATTCGTGACGGGTCGATTGACACGGACTTGCTTTCGAAACTCGAATCCGAGGCGTCCGCGAACCCCACTCCCACTGCCATCGCCCGGGCCGTGGCCGCCGAGGCTGCCGCCGCGCATTTCGAAATCAGCGTGGGCGATTTCGAACGAGCCCTGGCCCACTACGATGTCGGGCTTCGCTTTGACCCTGATAATATCGGGTTGCTCCAGGAAGCAGCCTACCTGCATTTGAAGCGCAGCGAGTACACCGCGGCTTTAGATTTGCTCGACCGCGCCCGCCGTGTCGATCCTGATTCCGCCGAAGTCGCCAAGCTTTCCGGCTGGGCGTACTACGGATTGAACCGCCTCGCCGACGCCGTCGCGCAATGGAAGCACGCCATGGAGATCAAGCCCGATGAAGAGACCCAGCACGCGCTCGAAAAGGCGCAGCGCGATGTCCAGGAAGAAGCCGAGTATCGCGAAGGCGAAACATCCCACTTTCGCCTGAAATACAACGGCGAAGCCGCCCCCGAACTCGCTCTAGAAGTTCTCAAAACTCTCGAATCCGAATACGATGAGATTTCCGCCACTCTCAATTACGTTCCTACCGAACCCATCGGCGTGATCCTGTACACGAATCAAACCTTCACGGACATTACCCGAGCGCCAAGCTGGACGGGCGCGCTCAATGATGGCCGCATTCGCGTCCCGGTCGAGGGCCTGGGACACATGACCAACGAACTGGCGCGCGTCCTGAAGCATGAATTGACGCACAGTTTCGTCAGCCAGAAGACCGGCGGCCGGTGCCCGGTTTGGCTGCAGGAGGGCATTGCGCAGTTCATGGAAGGCAAGCGCAGCCGCGTGAATGCGGCGGCTCTCGCCACGGCCTACCAGAACCACATGGAATTTTCTCCGCTCTCCTACGAATCTTCGTGGATGAATCTGCCCAGGGACGCCGCATCCAACGCGTACGCCTGGTCGCTCGCCGTCGTCGAGACGATCGTGACGGTGGACGGCATGGACGACGTGGAACGAATTCTTGAGCGCATCAATGAAGGCTCCTCCACCGAAGACGCTCTTCGCGCCGTGCTTCATGAGGATTATTCCGAAGTGATGCTGAACACCGTGCAATTTCTGCGGAAGGCCTACCAGTAGCATTCTTTTTAGAGTGTGGCCAATAGACCGGCAAGCAGCGCGGCGCGCTCAGGCAGCGCGCGAATCGAAATATTTTCTTTGGGGCTGTGAGCTCCTTCGCCGACCGCGCCCAGGCCAT
>PMOP01000160.1 GCA_003161495.1 Acidobacteriota bacterium
CGCGTCAGTTCGAGGACCGCGAGCAGCGCAACAATCATGGCATGGCGCGACGGGCAGGACTCGAAAAAAGTAATCAGGTCGACGCCGTCTTCGACCGCAACGAGTTGCTGGCGCAGCAAATCCATCATCTGCGCCACGGTGAATTGCTGGTGGTGCAGTTCGATCTTCACCACTTCCTTGCGGCGCTCGAGCACCTGCTGGAAAACTTTCACGAGGTCCACGAGCGAAACGATCAGCTCGCCTTCCGATTCTTCGCCTTCATACAGCGTGAGATCGGGCTTGGACCAGACGTGCTCCTCGATCTGCTGGCGCTGGTGAAGCAGCTGCGCGGCGCTCTTGAATTTTTCGTGCTCCACGAGGCGGTGCACGAGGTCGGCGCGCGGATCTTCTAATTCTTCGGGCCCGGCCAGCGGATCGGGCGGCAGCAGCATTTTCGATTTGATGTAGATGAGCGTCGCGGCCATGTAAATAAAATCGGCCGAGATGTCCATGTCGAGCTGTTCGAGCTTGTGCAGATATTCGAGATACTGGCCCGTGATCTTCGCGATCGGAATATTGTGAATGTCGATTTCCTGCTTCTTGATCAGATCGAGCAGGAGATCGAGCGGGCCGTCGTAGGTATCCAGGTGAATCTTATAAGGCGTTGCCATTTCAATCTCCTGACTTGGCGTCTTGTGCAGAAGTTGACTGCTGCACGATTTCCAGGCGCGCCGCCTTCGAAATGCCAACGGCCTCGCGTAGACGAGCCATCGTTCCCTGAGCGACTTCGCTCGCTTTTTCCGCCCCTTTGTCCAGGATTCGCAGCACCTCACCTGGGTCCGCCGCGTAATTCTCACGCAGTCTCCGCACCGGCTCGATCCATTTAATCAAATTGTCGGCCATTGCCATTTTACATTCGATGCACCCGATTCCAGCGGTGCGGCAACCCTCTGCGGACCATATAAGTGTTTCCGGCTGCGAAAACAACTTATGCAAGTCGTACACGGGGCAAACATCAGGATTGCCGGGATCGGTTCGGCGCTTACGAGCAGGATCGGTGATCATAGCGCGCGATTTGGCGCGGATGGACTCATTCGATTCGCTGAGCGAAATGAAATTGCCGTAGCTCTTCGACATCTTCCGTCCATCGAGGCCAGGAATCCGGGGCGTCTGTGTCAGCATCACATCTGGCTCGGTAAGAAGATCGGGAGACGTAAAGTAGTTTGGGTTGTTCCGAATGATTTGGGCGTACCTGGCCAGGCCGAGTTCGCTGCGTGCGTGTGACAACACAATAGTTGCGTCAACACCTGCACTTCCTTCAAAGCTCCCAGCCGGCAAGGCAAACAAAATGATCTCGAGTGCCTTGGACGCCTCCTCCGCGGTAAGGTGGCGGTGCATTTTGCCCGCGAAAAAGAAATTGAATCGTCTAACAATCTCGCGACTGAGCTCAACGTGCGAGGCTTGATCTTCGCCAACAGGCACCAACAAGGGATCGGGCATTCCCACCAACACGGGTTTGCTGTAAATCACAATATCCGCCGTCTGCAGCACCGGATATCCCAGGAAACCATAGTTGCGCAGGTCCTTGTCCTTGACGTTGTCGAGCGCCTCTTTGTACGTGGGGACGCGTTCGAGCCAGCCGAGCGGCGTGACCATGGAGAGCAGCAACTGAAGTTCGGCGTGTTCCGGGACGGAGGACTGGATGAACATCGTGCTTTTCGCGGGATCTAGGCCCGAGGCTAGCCAGTCGGTGGCGATTTCGATTGTGTTCTTGGCGACTTGGGACGTGTCGGCGTAGTCCGAAGTCAGCGCGTGCCAGTCGGCGACGAAGAAAAAACATTCGTATTGCGGATCGTTCTGGAGCTTCACCCAATTTTCGAGCGCGCCGAAATAGTGGCCGATGTGAAGGCGGCCGGTGGGGCGCATGCCGCTTAGGACTCGTTTCTTGTGATCCACGCTTACTGTCTCTCCTGAAAATCTGAACAAGGGCGCCGCGCAATTGCTGTAGCCCGGGTCTTCAGACCCGGGGATTTTTTGCACGGCGGCTACGCGTGCCCAGCATCTGCGGAAAACCCCCGCCTCTGAAGAGGCGGGCTACAAAACTGCGCTCAGCAGATCGCGCGCGATGATCATGCGCTGAATTTCGCTGGTGCCTTCGTAAATCGTGATGACGCGGGCGTCGCGATACATTCGCTCGACGTCCGACTCGCGTGAATAACCCTGGCTGCCGTGAATCTGCACGGCTTTGTAGACGGCGCGATTCACCATTTCTCCCGCAAATAATTTTGCGCGCGAGGCGTACGGCCCGAGGCGCGGCGCGCCCGTGTCGCGCATCCACGCGGCATGGTGCACCAGTGCTCGCGCGGCTTCGATCTCGGTCTGCATGTCGGCGAGCATCCATTGTACAGCCTGGAAGTCGCCGATGGTTTTTCCAAATGCGCGGCGCTGCTTGGCGTATGCCACCGAAGCTTCGAGCGCTCCCTGCGCGATTCCCACGGCCTGCGCCGCGATTCCAACGCGCCCGCCGTCCAAAAGCTCCAGCGCGATTTTCAGGCCCTGGCCTTCTTCCCCCAGGCGATTCCCTTCCGGGACTTCGCAATCGGTGAACGTGATTTCCGCCGAACGCGAAGTGCGCAGACCCATCTTATCCTCGTAGCGCGCCACTCGAAAACCGGGAAATGCAGGCTCGACGAGAAATGCCGTCACGCCCTTGGCTCCCGCCGGCGGATCCGTTTTTGCAAACACGACGTACAGGGCCGCCTCGCCGCCGTTCGTGACCCAGGACTTCGTGCCGTTCAATCGATACATGTTGCCGTGGCGCGTCGCGGATGCAGTGATCGCGGCGGCATCGGAACCCGCCTGCGGCTCGGTGAGGCAGAATGCTCCGAGAAT
>PMOP01000039.1:0-167 GCA_003161495.1 Acidobacteriota bacterium
GTCCCGTCGTACTGCCGCGGAATATCCAACCCGAAATTTCCGTCATGCTGCGCGATATATTCCCTGCTGAAGAGCGAAGTGGAACTCGCCGCGGCGTTCGCCGTAAGCCCCGCCGCGATTTGCGTGAGCACGCCCGGAGAATTCTCGCCCCACAGTGTTCCCGCGGA
>PMOP01000039.1:221-9928 GCA_003161495.1 Acidobacteriota bacterium
GCAATCCGGCGACACCCCCTGCGGCAAATCCGGCGCAGCCATGTCGGTAACCAGCCCGCCAAACAGATCCAGCGGCGCGTCAATTGTTCCAGCAATGCTCATGTTTTAAGTAGCACAGGCACTCTTGCCTGTGCGGTTTTCGAGATCGTCGCTAAATCAATCCGTGCGCATACAGCACAAAAGCGCACAGCCAGTCTTCCCTGTGCGGTCTTCGCGATCTTCGCTAAATCTTTCCCTGCCCATACATCCACAAAACCGCACAGGCAAGAGTGCCTGTGCTACAAATTCACACCATCGGCCCATACCCGGCGCGCGACGAATACGGCCTGCGCCGTCGCCCCGTCTGCTGCTCGCGCTGCGTGGCTCGCACCACAAGATCCTCGAGCGCGTCTTCAGCGGCCACGTCCCAGCGTTCGGCTTGCGGAGCGCCGCGCGCCGCTCCGGCCATGGCCGCGGCGGCATACGCCAGAGCTTCCTGCGCGTTGCGAATCAGCACCGGGCTCGTCGAATCGACGAGGTCCGGAAAGCAGGCCTGGTAGCGCAGGCGGATCTGCGTGTCCTGCGTCGCGCCCAGAAAATACAAACCATCTGCGCGCCATTCCCAGAAACGCAGCGTGTTCGTTTGCGGCTCCGACGGAAGGCCATCGTGATCGGTGAGGTCCGTCATCTCCACGAAATCGTCGGAGCTGAGGTTCGCGCGCTCCCACAATTTCACGGGCACGAGCAAATCGGTCGGCAACTGGTTCGGCGGCGCCGTCGCGTCCGTAATCGACACCTGCGCCGACGCGTCCACCGCCGTGACAGCGGCGACCACCAGCAAAACGTCGTCGCTCAAAAATGTGCCCGACTGCACGTTGGCCAGCGCGCGCTGCGCCTTCCGATACGCAGCGTTCACGTACGGCAACAGCACCGTATCCGTAAAAAGATTTCCCGCCGCATCATTCAACAGCGATCGCACCAGCGAAGTGATTTGCCCGGCAGTGTTGTAAGCGGTGGTTCCGACGACTGGCATGGCAGCTGCTCCTTGCGGTTAAAGTTCGGAGGCGGGGGAAGGGTGACTAGTGACTGAAGGTGACTGGTGACTGGTGACTAGTGACTGGTGGAAAAACAAATCCAAGTCCGCGCGTAGTGCTTGTCCGTTATGTTTTCACCAGTCACTAGTCACTGCCCCTGCGGCAACGGCGACTGCTTCAAATACGCCGCCACGCCGATGATGCAGGACATCGCCGCGCTGACTCCCGCGATGGCCAGCGTCGCGCGCAGTCCGGCCTGCAGATTGAAATGTTGCGGATCGATTCCCACGGCCGCAAAGCCGGTGATGACGCCGTTAGCGCCGCCGGCAATCGCCGCCGCAACCAGCCCGCGCCACCATACTTGGAAATTTGTCCAGGCGCTCATGAGATCCTCGCGGTGACAAGTGACTGGTGAAACGTGACTAGTGACTGGTGACTAGTGACTGGTGAAAAACAAATTCTCGCACTGCGCTTTTCCGCCAGGTTTTCGCCGGCAGCAAATCACCAGTGCCTAATCGCTGCAACACAGGTTTTCACCAGTCACCAGTCACTAGTCACTGCTCACTCTTCCCGCCTCACCTTACGGTGACCACGGGAGCGCCTGGTGCGTTTGGGTTTGACGGCACATTGGCCGTGGCCGGCGCCGAGCAGACCGATTCTTCGCCGAGCGAGTCCACGGTGGTCACGCAATAGTTGTAGCTGGAGCCCGCGGAAACGCTGCTGTCCGTGAACGTCAGCCCCGCGTTGACGGCCGTGTTCATCTTCGCGTAAGTCGCCGCGCTCGCCGGCGAGCGGTACACGTTGTACCCGCTGATCGTCCCCGATCCTCCTGCGGGCGAAGGCGCCTGCCAGGCAAGCGTAACGCTGTGCGACGTGCCGGGAGGAATGCCTTGCGCGTAAATGCCTGCGGAAGCAAGCAACGCGGCGGCCAGCAACAGCCCGCACGCACTCCGATACCACGAATTAGAAAAGTTAAGCATGTTGGGAATCCCTTCGCGGAAATTCTAAAGTTGAAAAGTGGTTTATTTTGTCATTCCGAACGAAGTGAGGAATCTCTCTTCGGTTCTATTGCACTGAGAAGAGAGATTCCTCCACAGTAAACCGCAAATTGATGGTTTACGTAGCACAGGCACTCTTGCCTGTGCGGTTTTCGAGATTGTTGCTGACTGAAATGTCTGCCGCGGATACGATTACAAAACCGCACAGGCAAGAGTGCCTGTGCTACTTAATTCCCTCGTGCCGCTACTGCTTCAATTCCACTAAAAACATTTCCGGCGTGATGGCATCCGTGGCCGCCACGTTGAATTGCAAGTTAATGGTCACCGCGGAAGCCGTGCTGACCGCCGCGGTGTCCAGCTTGATCGAATTGCTTCCCGCGTTGCTGTCCTGCCCGAGCGTCGAAATATTCTGCGCGCTCGTCGAGCCGGGATTGTTCATCACGAGGTAAGTGACGCGCTCGAGCTGATTGGCCGCGCCGGCCGGAGCCACCGCCGTCGTGGACGTTCCGCCAAACGACAGCGTGTAGGTAACAGCCGCGGTGCCCGTCGTGTGTTTGGCAAGGGCGGTAATGATGATTCCCTGCCCCGCGCCCATCACTCCCGCCGGAAGCGTGCACGTAAAATAAGTGGCGGCCGCGCCCGTTCCCGTCACCGCCGAAGCAGTCCCCTGATACGCACAGGCGGAGCTGTCCGCGCTTCCCACCGTTTGCACTGCGCCGCTGTTCTCGATTTTTTTCCAGCGATGCGCGGTTGAGTCCGCATACAGCTCGTCGACGCTCGCGATTCCCGCGGGAGCGGTCGTCTCCGAGGCCGAATAAAATTTATAGCTGTGCACGCCGCCATTAAACGGGAATTGCACGCCCGTCGGAGGCGCGGAATATTGCGCCGCGCTGAGATTGAAGCCCAGGAAACCCGTGCCCAGCGCTCCGTTGAGACCGCAGTACAGACACGAACTCGCATTATTCTCTTCGCTGAGCCAGGTGTTCATTGCGTTCCCCACCGGCTTTGGCGATCCGCTGACCGCTCCGGAGGCGGTCGTCAGCGTAAACGTGCAGGTGCCGTTGGTCACGGCGGTGGAGTTGAAATAATTGGCTTCGCCGCCTGAGCTCGTTCCATAATAGAAGTTGCAACTAGAAGGAAAGTAAATAGCCGTTGCCGAGGAAAGGCTGATGGAGCTGGACGCTCCCACGGCTTGCGAAATTTCCGGACTGGGCGCCGATTCGCGCCCGGCCACGTCCACCACGGTCACTTGAATGTAATAGGTCGCCGCGGCCAGCGAGCCGGACCCGGTACTGCTGACTGTCGTCGTCGGCCGCCGGAACATGTGCCCGATCATTTGCTCGCCCGCCGGCCCACGCGAATCGTTTCCTCCGGCCGTCAACACTTCGTTCGTCTCCACGTCTCCGCCGAACTGCGTAATGCCATAATCGCACCCGGAATAGCTTCCAAAAATGTCTCCCCAATATCCCAGGCTCTGATTTCCGCCGCCGCCGTAGCTCGGCGTGTCGTGGACCCAGCCCTGGCAATTTCTTTCGGCGATGGTGTTGAAAGCCCCGCCAAGCAATTGCGGGAATCCCTCGGTATAGCCTTGAATTACAATGTTGCTTCCCGGATTCACTCCCTGTGCGCTGTAGCTGTAAATCAAAGTCTGGCTCGCAGCTCTCACGTCGCCTGTCGTCACATTATCGAACGCAATACTCTGGGCCTGCGTATTGGTCTGCAGGCAGATGAAGCATGGGTCCCAGTTATCTTCAACGCTGGTCATGCCATCGAATGCCAGCGGACCAATGGGACCGCCGCCGGACGGAAAGGGCTGATCCTCTCGGACGGTGTGACTGACGAACGTGTTGTCACGAAAATCGAATTCGCTGCTGTGACCCGTGTTGGTGAGGCCCAGAAACCAGATCGCGGGAATGTTGTTGACCGAGGCGTTCGCGCTGTCATTCCAATTGGTGCGGTCAAAAATGCTGAAAAAAGCGTTGTTGTCCACCTGCAACATGGGCCCGCTTCCAATCACCGAAAAAGACACATCCTGCGTGGTGATTTCTCCCTGCGTATCCTGTACAACGATCGTTTGATACGACCCGAGACACATGTGCGTCAGGTCCAGCGTTCCTCCCGGGCCCACCACCACGAACAGCGCGCCCAGCGATTGGTAGCCGTTGATATTGCTGCAGGACAGCGCCCAGTTCCCCGCCCCGTAAACTCCTCCCGTTCCCGTGATGGAAATGTTTCCGGTGGCGCCCGAGGTGGTCAGCGGACCCTCCACCGGCAATCCGTACAACGTCAGGGAACCCGTCTGGATGATTTTTACGCCCGAGCTGCCCGTGGATGGAAACGGAATCGAGGACATGTACCACAAGCCCTCGGGAATGTAGACGGTTCCGCGGTTAGTAATTTGCGGCGTTCCGTCGGTGGAGGCGTCGGCAATCGCCTGCTGGATGAACATGGAATTGTCGGGCAATGTAAACGCGCTGGTGACGGAAGCGGAGGCGGTGGCGGCCAGCGTAAGGCCCAGGGTTCCGGCTCCTGAACTAATTGTAGTAATAAGTGCCTGATTCGTATCGGATGCGGGCGGCGCGACCGGCCAGAACCCGTTCGAGCCCGCCCAAGTGTTGGCTTCCGCTCCTTTGTCAATGATGCCGCAAACCGTTCCGGCGCTGAATCCCGCGCAGTCAAACGAATATCCCAGCGGGACATAGCTGCCTCCGCCGTTTACATCCGTGTACACCAGATATCCGGCGGCGTTGGCGACTGAGGACCAGTAGATTCCGACGTAGTTCAGCGCCGTACGAAGGGACGGAGCGGTAGTGACAGTGATGGCGGCGCTGGCCGCGGAGGTGCCGAACTTTGAGTCCATCGCCGCGATTTTGTAATGCACCGTGGTCGATCCCGTCCCTCCGATCACATTCGGATTCGGCGCCGCTCCCTGCGAGGGAGTCGACAGCGTGGACAGAGGCCCAGCGTCGGCGATGAAAATGCCGCAGCCGTTTTTGAAATTATTGTCGTAGGAAATGGACAGCGCGTTGCTGCCGGCGGTGATCGTCCCGTAGGTATGGCTGCCGGTGAGCGTGGAATTATCACAGCCTCCGGCCGGCATGTAGGCGGTGATGTCGCGCCACGGGTCGGATCCCTTGAAACGCTGCGGGGCGGTCCATTGGTTGTCCTGCATCGTGGACGGTACGGGGGCGCCGCCAACAGTTAACGATCCAGTAATTGCCGCCGATCCATTTACCGTAAGATTACCGGTGAGCGAAAGCGAAAACGCGGAGATGCCGCTCGTCGACGTCACCGTCGTGAACGTGGGCGAGCTCGGATCGTTCGGCAGAATCACGTTGGGAAGCTGCTTGGTGATAATCGAGGGACCGCTGATCTCAAGCTCGTAGCGTCCCGGAGCGGCGTAGAACGTGTAATTCCCCAGACCGTCGCTCGCGATCGGATTCGCCAGCGCCTGCGTCAGCCCCTCGTCGGAATAAATCAGCGCCAGCGGCGTGCACGGCTGCCCCGTCGCCGCCGACGTGCACACGCGCACCGTCGCGCCCGCCATCGGCCGCCCCTGCGCGTTGAACACGATGTCGTCCTTGCGCGATCCCTGCGCCCGCACGCTAACGCCGCACAGCAAAATCGCAATCCCGGCCAGCATCGAGATCTCGACAAGATTTTTAATCAGTCTGTTCATTTCCATTCATCCTCAAGTAGGACAGGCTTCATCCTGTCGCTTTTCAGGCTCTCAGCTTTCCACATTTCCCGCACCCTGCCTAGCCGCCGTGAGTGTAGATGCCAAGGCGCGAAACCACACATGAACACAGATACACACAGATACAAGAAAAAGGAGAGAACAGGCCAAGCGGAACAAACTCGGATCGATTGCCATCTCTTTTCTGTGAATTGTTTTTATCTGTGTTCATCTGTGTTCATCTGTGGTTGCATTCCTAATCTTTCCCCTTCTCCGCGCCACGTTGTCTCTGCGCCGTTGCCTCCGGAGGCGGCGGCTGAATGAGCCCCAGCTCCAGGGCCTTCTCGCGATTCAAAATCGCATGGCACGATTTGCACACCGCGACCCCCGGCTTGACGCGATCGCCGCACCCGGGACACTCCTCGGTCTCCCGCGCCTGGTAATGCCATTCCTTTTCCAGGCCCAGCCTGGCCGCGGCGCGCCGCTGCAAATCGTGAATGAACAGAAACGAGTGCGAGCGCTCCCACTCGCGATCCGCCGCAACCACCAGCGCCCGGTAAAATTCGTCGAGCTTTTCCTGCGCGTTCTTCAACTCTTCCTCCGTGGGCGCGTCTCCCGCGCACACGAATACTCCGAGAAAGCTGTGCTCGCCCGCGTCGGAATTAATTTCGCGGCAAATATCCTCGGCGATTTCGCGCGCCGTGATCGCCAGCGGCAGCGTGCGCTTGTCGCCGTAATCCATTACCGCCGTGCGCGGCGTGATGCGCGTCACCGTATACGCTTCCCCTTCCGCCCGCCCGGCAATTTGAAATGTCCCCTACATCCGGTGCGCCATGTAGTGCTGCTCCGTAATGTTGGCAATCACGGCGTGCGGGACACGCTCCGCGTGAATCGAATTCTCGCTCTGCATTTTTTCCTCCGTGAATTTTGTAGCACAGGCACTCTTGCCTGTGCGGTTTTCGAGATTGCCGCTCGACGACCTGACTGCTGTTACGATTACAAAACCGCACAGACAAGAGTGTCTGTGCTACTCAAACCCTTCCGTCACGACAACGCATCTTCCGCCCAAGCGTCGTATTCCCGCTCCTCGCGCCGCGAACGCTCCTCGAGCGCTTCCTTCTTCCGCGCCGGCGAAAACCCGCGGCTCGTTTCAATCGCGCGAGCAATGTGCCGCGCCACCGCCGTCGTCAACTGCACAAATTCGCCATGAGGCCCCTCGACCGTGAAGCAGTGCTCGTAATCCCCCCGCGAAGGATAAGGCCCCAGCGCCGCAACGTTTCGCCCATCGACAATTTCAACCGTCTCCGCGCGCCACGCCTCCGGCGAACCGTAACTCTCCGGCGGCATCCACCGCTCGATGTGCCACCGATCGTGCGGCGTGTACTTAGGCTCGCGCCGCAGCTCAATCACTTCGCGCACCAGCGCCCCGGAAGCAGCATCGCGGTCCTCCCACTTCCCCCCAATCCAGTCCAGCCGCGACCCTCCCCAAACCGCGCGATAATTCGGCTCGCCCAGCCGGTTGCTGCCGCCAGCCAGCGCAAGCTCCCGCGCCACAGCCGCAGGCGCCTCATGCGTCTCTCGCAACACTTGGATCATCATGGGGTTCTGTTTCGAGATTTCCTGAGGGTTTAAGTAGCACAGGCACTCCTGCCTGTGCGGTTTTCGCGATTGCCGCTCGACGACCTGCCTGCTGCTACGATTTCAAAACCGCACAGGCAAGAGTGCCTGTGCTACAAAAAGCACGCCCACATCGTCGTCACGTCAGCTTGCGGAACTGCGCCGAGAACGTGATCACGTCGGTCGTTGCGGACGTCGGATACGCCGAGCCTCCGGTAAATTCCCCTCCGGCTGATCCTGTCGTGTAGCCGCGCATCTTCCAGGTATTCGCCGCGGCGCCCTGCTGCATTTGATACTGATTGGGCGTTCCGCCCTGCACGGTAAAGCTCCCCTGGACCGGCCCGTACGCCGGATCGGCCATGCTGGATTCCACGCTGTCGCCGCGCACGCCGATTTGCCGGATCAGTTGCGTCCAGTCAACGGTATCGCCGCCCGTCGGATAATTCCCCGACAGCTGCACGGTCCCAAATGCGTAAATCTGCGTCCCGCCGGGATCCACATCGCTAAGAGTAAGTGTGACTGACATTTTCTTCTCCTGTTTTTTTGGTGGCGCATGCTTCAGCTTGCGGGTTTTTGTAGCACAGGCACTCTTGCCTGTGCGGTTTTCGCGATTGCCGCTCGACGCCCAGCCTGCTGCTACGATTACAAAACCGCACAGGCAAGAGTGCCTGTGCTACATAAAACCGTCCCGCAACAAAGTGAAACGGATGACCGATGACTGGTGCCCCGGCAGAGTCACCGCTCGACTCTTCACCAGTCATCAGTCACCGATCACCAGTCACGTTTTTTTCAGACTAGTACTCGTTCGGCCGAGCCAGCGTATCGATGTAGCTGCCGCTGCGCGGCGAGTCATTCCACACCTGGAATCCGGTGTCGAAGTAGAAAATGAACGATGCGGAAATTCCGCCGCTCGCTCCGTAAATCGGAAACACGGTTTGCCCGCCCACCTCGAAGAAGTCGATGTCCTTCATCACCGCGCGGCCCCAGTGCGACAGGTCCAGGAAATCCACGCGCGTTTGATCGGCGTTCACCGAAGACTTGATCGGAATGCCCGACATCGTTTTCTTTCCGGAGAAAAGCATGTCGAGATCGCTCGCGCGGCCTCCCGGCCCTTCCTTGACGACCTGCGAAACCGTGATGCCCAGATTTTCCCAGGCGTGTTCCTGCTCGACGCTCGTGTACGCGATGAGTTTGCCGAGCTGGTTGATGCCCAGAGCTTTGCGGACTTTGTTGATCGCGAGGCGCGCGTGGCCGGGAACCAGTGCCGCGTTCCCCGCATTGACGCGCGGCGTTTGCAATTGCTGTGGGTACGTGGCCCGGTTCAGGTTGAGCCAGGTGCCGGTGGTGGCATTGTTCTGATGATATTTAATGCCGTAGAGAGAAACGGGCGACGAACCGGTGAGCCCGTCATGCACGATCAAATCGTTGACGGAAGTGCCGGTGGGCACGTTGTCCACGGTAATCGTTTGGGTGGAAGAAATCGGATCGGCCGCCGTCACGGTGGAGACGACGCTGGCCGCAACGTTGCGGTTGGTGGTGAGCGTTGGATCGTAGATCTGGATCGTCTGCCCCACGTACACCAGCGCAGCGCCCGTGGGCACGGCCATGGTGAACGTGTTGCTGGAGATCGCGCTGATGGTGCCCAGCACGCCATTGCCGGCGGTCTGAATCACCTTGTCGAGGAAGGAGCGGAACTGTTTCATGCCGCTGGAGATTTCGCGCTTCACGGCATTTTCGATGGCCTTCTCGCGCGAATTCGATGCGTATTCGACGAGCTTGGTAATTTGCACGGCGAACCGGAAAAAAATCGGCGAGACTTGCGCCACGTCGTAGGTGCTGCCCGAGCCGAGCCCCAGATCGCCGCCATCGGCGCTGTAGCTTCCGGCCTTGCCTCCGGGAATAAGTTGCAGCGGCAAGCGCATGTTGCGCGAGCTGACTTTTTCGACGTCACCGCGTTGCTGAATCATGCTGAGCAGAACATCGTCGCGCTCGTAGAGCAGGGGCACTTTGTCGCGCACCTTCTCCAGTTGCAACGCGATGGTTTGTGCGTTGTTTTGTTGTGCCATGATGAGTTCTCCTTGTTTCTAGTAGTTATGATTGCGGGATAAGTGGAAGTGCTTTGCTGGGCCTGATATGAAGTGACTGGTGACTAGTGACTGGTGGAAAACCAAAACCTTTGCGCAGATTTTGCGTAGCGCCGGCGTCTCGCCGGCATCTCGAGTGACGCCCGAGCGCATCGCCTCGCCGGACGCTTTAGCCCCCGCATTAGCTGAAACGCTTCCGCATCTTCGCGCTGGCTGTCTGTGACGCCGAGTTCACTTTGCGCACGCATCCGAGTGGCGCATGCTTTAGCTTGCGGGTGTTAGGCCTTGCAACCACTAAAATCCGCAAGCTAAAGCATGC
>PMOP01000537.1 GCA_003161495.1 Acidobacteriota bacterium
ATGGATTGCGTGGGCTCGTCGGCAACGTTTTGCGGCGCGGCGCTTGTCGCGCGCGAACTGGAAGGGCTGAAATTCATGATGGGTTCGACGATGGCCACGACGAAAGCGTATCTCGCCGAAATTGGCGGCTTCGAAGCCATGGTGGACCTGCACTCCGACGATTACGAACTCGGGCGGCGCATCGCCGCTCGAGGCTACCGGATCGAACTGCTCCCCGAGCCCGTCTGGATGGCATTTCCGTCGCAGACGCTGGGAGCCTACCTGCGTCACGAATTGCGCTGGGCCATCGGGATCCGCAACATTCGGCCGGGAGGTCATTTCGGCATGCTCTTCACGCACGGACTTCCCTGGGCGATTGCCGCCGCCTGCGTCGCGCCATCAGCCGCCGTGGGCGCAGCTTATCTTGCAAGCTATTTTGTATTGCGGTTCGCCATGGCTTGGGCCGTGGGCGTTTGGGGATTGCGCGATCCAGTCCTGCGGCGACGTATTTGGCTCTTGCCCATACGCGACCTGCTCGCGTTTTTTGTTTGGCTCGCGAGCTTCGGAATGAACCGCATCGAGTGGCGGGGAAGTTTCTTTACTCTGGAAAAGGGACGAATGATTCCGATCGGTCCACGTCCTGACCGCGGTTAGTTTGCATGACGACGACACTGGAAGGCGGAAGGCTGAGGCATCCGCCCTCGAATCAAACAGAGCCGTCACAACCACACCTGCTTCGGAAGACAAGTGCGAAATCCTGGTTGGATCGTTTCATCTCCATGCAGATGAAGAGTTCAAACCTGTTTTAATCCCCAACACAACTCGCTCTTCCTGAATCGTGGTCCGTGGAGCGGTGTTCTCCTGCGGGGCATGGCGCCGCCTGACCCTGTGCACCCTGGTCGCCGGTTCGTCCCGCTTGGCCTGAATCGCCGGTTCGCCCTGTTTGACCTGAGTCCCCGGTTCGGCCCCTGTCACCTTTGTCGCCCGTCTCGCCTCTATCGCCGGACTGGCCTGCCTGTCCCGTATCGCCGTTATAACCCATCCGGCCCCTATCGCCGGTATCTCCGGTTTGGCCCGTCTGTCCAACTTGTCCCTGCGGTCCGGCTGGTCCAGGAACGGGCGCGGCCGGGGAGTTGTTGCACCCGCCAACAAATAGTACTAGCGACAGCGCACTCATCAATAGCAATGCCTTCATTTTGAGTCTCCTTTGTTGCGTTGCCTGGCGCAGAACCCTGCCACGGCAGGGATTGTACGCAGCGAGGGTAGTATCCATGGTCGCACCGGTGGCCGCTGTTCGAATGTGCACAGTGGTACGACTGTCAGGGTTGGTCGAGGGAGCGCGTTCACCTTCGAAAAGGGACGTCTGATTCCAGTGACTCCGCAAGCCGGACGGAGTTGAGAAATTCGCATGATTGCCAATTGCGACGCCTTGTCCATCATGGAAACGAAATTGTCACACTCAATTCACACTATTTAACAACCGCAAAACTACCCCGTAATATGCGCAACGCATATTCCGCAGGCCGGGTTTGGCGACTAAATTTCCACCCGGCCTACGGAGGTAAGAAATCGATGAAGCAAATTTTTGCAAAAACGTTGCGTACACTGCGAATGATCTTGGTCTCAATCGTATTACTTCAACTTAGCTTCGGCGGGATGCTCG
This sequence comes from Acidobacteriota bacterium, assembly GCA_003161495.1. Taxonomy (GTDB): domain Bacteria; phylum Acidobacteriota; class Terriglobia; order Acidiferrales; family UBA7541; genus Palsa-360. The sequence goes on from PMOP01000537.1 coordinate 1,643, forward strand.
CCGTCCCAGCGCGGGCGGATAATGACCACCGGCCGACAACAACTCCCATTAAGCACGTGATCGTAATAATTGGCGAGAATCGCACCTTCGATCACCTTTTCGCCACTTACAAACCGAAGGAAGGGCAGAGCATCGACAACCTTCTATCCAAGGGGATTGTCAATGAGGATGGCACGCCCGGTCCGAATTATTCGCTGGCGCACCAATACTCAGCCGATATAACCGGCAGCGCCTTATTTCAGTTGAGCCCAAAGAAGAAATCCCTTTTCTCTTTTCTCCCGGCGCCAATCAACGGAGGTCCTACAAACGTCTGCGCGAATAACGGGATCTGCTCCCTCGGCGACGCCACATCGTCTGAAACCGCGCTTTCGGACAGCCCGGTAGACTACTACGAGTTTATGACCACGGGAGGCACCGGCCTGACGGGAAAAGTTCCCGACTCGCGCATTAACGGGGTCCACTCAACGGCCCCTTACACCACTCTCCTGCCGGGCCCTTTCCAATATTCGAACGGCAAAACTTTTACATACGATTCCTACGCTGCCAGCCCCGTCCACCGCTTCTACCAAATGTGGCAGCAGGAGGATTGCAACGCCAATCACGCCACTCGACGCAATCCCAGTGGCTGCAAGGCTGACTTGTTCGCATGGACGGAAGTGACGGTCGGCTCCAACGTCAATGGCGTGCCGCAACCGGCGAATTTCAGCACCGATTACGCGCCCGGAAAGGTCACGACGGGCGAAGGCGCCACGACCATGGGCTTTTACAACGTGCTGCAGGGCGACATGCCGTACTTTAAGGAATTGGCCGATCAGTATTCAATGAGCGACAACTTTCACCAGTCGGTCATGGGCGGCACAGGCGCGAATCACATCATGCTGGGCTACGGCGATGCCATGTGGTTCAGCGATGGAAACGGAAATCCTGCCAAGCCGCCGCACAACGAGCTCGTCTGGAGCGGCACCCCGGACGCCGGCACCGTGGATGAAATCGAGAATCCCAACCCGGTTGCCGGCACTAACAACTGGTGGACGGAGGACGGATATGGCGGCGGAGGTTTCGGCTCGGCGGTTTATGGAGGGGGTTCCTACAGCAATTGCTCCGATCCGTCCCAGCCCGGCGTGGACCAGATTCGGGATTATCTGCAATCTCTCGAGCGTCCCATCGATCCTCGCTGCGAGAAGGATCGCTATTACCTATTAAATAACTACAATCCAGGTTTTTTCGGCGATGGCTCGAATGCCTTCACCGACCGGTTTGTTTACAACACTGCATTCACGATTCCTCCGTCCAGCCAGAAAAATATCGGCGACGTGATGATCGAAAGCAACGTCTCCTGGAAATATTATGGCGATCAGTGGAACCAGTACCTCACCGATAAATACCAGCTCAACTACGGAACGGTCGGCCCGAACAGCGACCAGTACTGCAATATCTGCAACCCGTTCCAGTATTCCACTTCGATTATGACGAATGACGCCGTGCGCACGGCGCATCTCGCCGATACGACGGATCTCTACACGGACATCCAGAACGGCACGCTTCCAGCCGTCTCCTTCGTCAAGCCAAGCGGATGGGCCGATGGGCATCCGGCCTCGTCCAAGTGGGACATTTTCGAAGGTTTCGCGAGGAAAGTGATCCAGGCGGTGCAGAGCAATCCGGAGTTGTGGGAAAGCACTGCGATCATCATCACCGCGGACGAAGGTGGAGGGTATTACGACTCCGGCTATGTTCAGCCGCTGGATTTCTTCGGCGATGGCACGAGAATTCCGCTGCTGGTGGTCTCTCCCTTTAGCACGGGCGGAAAAATTTCACACGATTATTCCGACCATGTTTCCATTCTGAAGTTCATCGAGAAAAACTGGAACCTGCAACCGGTCACAAACCGGAGCAGGGACAATTTCCCCAATCCTAAAGTGGAGGCCGATAACCCTTACGTGCCGAAGAACAGCCCGGCTATCGGTGATCTAATGGACCTGTTCAATTTCGGCCACAGCGGCGGAAACTGATTGTGCTGGACTGCCCGCCACGCCACTTGTAGGTCGCGGCGGTTTTGAAAATCAGGAAAAGATGTGGTGGCGCCAGTTCGGGCAATTTCCCCGCTGGCGCCATCTTTATTTCGGCCGCGAAACTCGGAAGCTTCTTTTTGTTTTACGACACATTGTATATAAACTTTGCGGAAACAGCGCCCGCGAGGACCAGCGCGGACAAAATCAACCAGTTGTAATTCGCTCCGTAAGTGGCTGTAGGAAAATGATTGCTGATCATCAGGAAAATCAGCGGCACGGTCATGTAGGTATTGTGGATGGTGCGGTTTTTCGCTCTTTCCGCCAGTTTGAGATCAATGGGCTTTCCTTCGCGAATGGCGCTCAGCATTTTCCGAGTCGCCGGCAGGATTCCCATCCAAACGTTGGCGGCCATGATGGTGCCGAACAACGCGCCGATGTGAATGTAAGCCGCGCGCCCGCTGATCAAGTGAGTCAGTCCATAAGCAAGCGCAACAACCAGCAAATAACAAATTGTCCCGGCGAGCACCGGCGATCGCCCAAGCGGCGACATCCAGATTCCCTCGTACACGGAAAAACCCACAAACAGCGTGCCCAGGCCGATCGCGACTCCCATTCCCATGCCGATTCTCGAAACGCTGTCGTCCAGCAGCAGGCCGCCCGAGTAATAGAGCAATCCTAGCAGCAGGAAACCCGAAATCCAGGTGATCAACGCTTCCCAACGGAACCAATAGAATTTCGCCGGCACCGATTTAGGTGAAGACTGTTTTTCCACCAGCGAAAAGCTTCCGCTGTGCACCAGCCAAACCTGAGGGAGCCTGCCGGAATTTCGCGCCGTCTCTTCATCCAAGGCCATACGCCCTTCCAGCTTCGTGAAATAGTAAGTCTGGCCGATCCAGAAAATCCCGGCGAGCACGTGAATCCAACGGAGGATGAGATTTGACCATTCGCTGACGGCAGGTGGCATCGTACTTGGCTCCCTTGAAAGCGTCCGCGTCCGCAATGGCGCGAAACGCTGGCAGAAGATGGTACTGGCGGGAACCATTCAGCTCAAGAACAAAAGTCTGCCCGGTAAGTGACGCCGTTTTAAGAAATTTTGATAGCCCGTGCAGCCGCGGTGACGTAAATTTGAGTGTGT
>PMOP01000535.1 GCA_003161495.1 Acidobacteriota bacterium
GTGACACAGGGAGACCAAACGGTAGCCCATGAAGTCAAAACGGGCGATCAGCTCCAGCAGAATGGGGAACAGGTAACCTTCCAGCAAGTGATTGCAGCCAAGACACTTCCGCCCGGCAAATACAAATTGCAAATTGAAGCAACCGACTTGGTGGCCAACCAGACGGTTTCGCGTACAGCGGATTTCACCGTCACCCCTCCGGCAGTGATTCAAAAAGTGGCGCTGAACGGAGCCACAGGAAGGTAACCCGTCCCTATGCGGTCGCTTTATCGAACTCTGGGCTGGGTCATGGTTGTTGTGCTGGTCTTGGCCGCTTCGGCAGCCGCCAAGCCGGGTTTTGGCACGATCTCGGGAGTGGTTCTGGATCCCTCCGGTACGCCGCAAATGGGCGCCAGCGTATGGCTGATATCCGAAGATACCGGCGGGCGTACAATCGCACAAATCCTTTCCAATCAGCACGGTGCGTTCTTCACGGATCACCTTAAGCCAGGCGAATACGCCGTCCGGGTTTCTGTGGCGGGATTCTTGCCTGCGATGGAGCGCCACGTCGCAGTCATGTCAAATCTGACGACTCTCCTGCGCGTGCAAGTGGAAACCGTGTTTTCTTCGCTAGATACACTGCGCCGGAAGTCGGATGCTCCCGCCGAGCAGGACGACTGGAAGTGGGTGCTGCGGTCTTCCGCGGCGACTCGCACGATCCTGCAATGGGATGATACCGGGAACGAAATCGCTTCCAATACGCTTGGCGCGGATCTTCCCAACGCGCAGCGCCCTCGCGCCCTGGTTCAAGTGACGAATGGCGCGTTGCGGCCCGGCTCTGCTTCGAATTTCCCGAATACCCCCTCGACCGCTGTTTCGTATGACCAACAACTTGGCGACCTGGGGCACATGCTGGTTGCAGGCCAGATGGGTTACGACAGGGGTGCGACGGGGTCCATTGCCAGCGTTTGGCTTCCTTCCGGCACTGCGGAAAACGGCCCGGAAACCGTGTTCGTTTTGCGCCAAACTAAATTTGGCGCGGAAGGCATGGAATTCAGGGGCATGCGGATTGATCACACCGAGCAATTTGCGCTGGGCGATCGATTCCTCTTGCGCGCGGGCGCTGAATATCTGCGCGCCGGAATTATTTCCTCGGTTTCTTCGCTTCGTCCCCATGCGGTCTTGAATGTCAAGATTGCCGCAAACCTGACGGCGTCGTTGATCCTTGCGGCGAACCCTCCCTCTGAACAGTGGGGACGGACCGGCGCGCTGGAATCGGCGATTGATGAGCTCGATAGCCTCCCGCCGGTGCTGTTCCGCAACGGCAGCCCGGTGTTGGAAGGCGGCTGGCATCAGGAACTTTCGGTTAGGAGGAAGGTGGGCAGCCAATCCACTTTTGAGATTGCCGCGTTCCATGATTCCTCGCGGGATCAGGCCATTTTTGGGACAGGCGCGGCGGCAAGCCCTGAATTCGTGCAGGACGCGTTTTCGCCCGCATTTCTTTACGACGGCGGCAATTCCAGCTCCTGGGGCACTCGGGCGGCATACCGCCAGAAGCTTTCAAACGATCTGGAAGTGGCAGCAATTTATGCCTGGGCTGGCGCGCTCACTCCCGGAAGCGCATTGAATGCGGAGTCTTCCGATCTGCGCGATAGTTTTACGACCAGCAACCATCACAGCGTCGCGGGCCGGATTTCCGGGAAGATTCCACAATCCGGGACGCAGTTTTCCGCCAGCTACAAATGGATTTCCGGCACGGCGCTGTCGCGCATGGACCAATTCGGCGAGGCGGCCTACGAGATGGATCCGAACCTGCATGTTTCGATTCGCCAGCCGTTGCCCGGACTGAACGGGCACTGGGAAGCTTTGGCCGATTTCAGCAATCTTTTGGCGCAAGGATACGTGTCTCTGAACGGGCAGGATTCACGAATGATGCTCGTTCCGGTTTTGCGGTCGTTCCGGGGTGGGGTAAGCTTCCAGTTTTAATTGCACGGGCCTATTAAAAACAGGAAGGTGCCTTCCATAAAATGGAGGGCGGGAAGCCCCGTCCCTCTTCCCTCGCTCGATCCGCATGTATTCGCCTGATTTTCTTGTGGTTATTGATTTGAGTTAACTTATATAATTTGGAAGCTGGGTTGCACCAAATCGCTTTCATCAGAGCTTTGTAGGCATAACCGGTGAGCGCTCCAATCAACGACAATCTCCGGGTCCGGTTGGGAGCGGCTGTTCTTGCTCTGGCGACTCTTGCGGCCATTGTTTTCGGCGTCATCAATTTCCAGCAACGGTCCATGTTCACGGCGCCTGATGACGGGGTGTCGTGGATCGAGGGACACTCCGGTATCGTTGCCTGGCATGTTTCCCCAAACTCTCCCGCCGCGAATGCCGGCCTGCGGACCGGCGATCAGGTTCTTGAAATCAATGACGCGCCAATCCATAGCCCCATCGACGTCACGAAGCGGCTGTGGCGCATCGGCCTTTGGTCTTTGGCCCATTACCAGATCGAGCGGGGCGGCAAGAAGTTTGAAGTTCAGCTGGTCGTGCAGCCCGCCCAGCGGCCTGCCACAATAGAAAATTATCTGAGCGTTGTCGGTGTGCTTTATTTGTTCATCGGGCTTTTCATATTTGCGCGCCGGTGGAACGCCACGCGCGCCGTGCATTTCTACATTTTTTGCCTGGTGTCTTTTGTTCTCTACTCCTTCCAGTTCACCGGGAAGCTGACGGCCTTCGACTGGGAAATATATTGGGCCGCAATCGTGGCGAGGCTTTTGCAGCCTGCGCTGCTTTTGCATTTTGCTTTGGTTTTTCCGGAGCGGCGCCCGGTTCCTAAAGGACACGGCGCGCTGCTGGCCGCGATTTACGGTGTGCCTGGAATTCTTTTGCTGGCGCGAATATTAGTCGGGCTTCGCGAATTGGGCTTCATGCCTTCGATCGATGCGCGAAATACCCTCGACCGGCTCGACCTGGCGTGCCTGGGGATTTACTTCCTGCTTGCCGCTTTTGTGTTTGTGATGAGCTATCGCCGCGCATCGTCCGGAATTCTGCGGCAGCAGTTGAAGTGGGTGACCGGGGGAGCGCTTGCCGGCATCGTTCCGTTTTTGCTGCTTTACATTGTGCCTTTTTTCCTGGGAGTCGTGCCGCGCCCGTGGATGAATTTCTCCACGATTTCCCTGGTGCTGATCCCGCTGAGTTTCGGATACGCCATCATCCGCTACCGGCTGATGGACGTGGACATTATCTTCAAGCGAGGTCTTGCCTACACGGCGGCGAGCGGCGGCGTGGTGGCCGTATACATTGCGATTGTGGCGTTGATTGGAGCGCTATTTCATACGGCGTGGCCTTCCGGGATGATGGGCGGGGTGATCGCGATTGTGGTTGCCGCATTTTTGTTCCAGCCGTTTCGCGACTGGATTCAAGCGCGGCTGGATCGGTTTTTTTACAGGGACCGCCTGGACTATCGCCGCACGCTGATTGAGTTCGGCCGCACGCTCACTTCGGAAGTGCGGCTCGATCCGATGCTCGCGTCGGTGATGGACCGGATCTCGCAGGCGCTGCTGGTGGACCGGCTGGCGATTTTCATCGAGGACGAAAGCCGTCCGGGCACCTATCGAATGGCGCGATCGGTGGGCGTGCGTTACGCGGGCGCGCTCGATTTGAGTTTTCTGGACGGCGAAATAAAACCGTTTGCACAGGGCATTTTGTTTTATGAGTCGGCGCGGGCCGCGCGGGAATCTTCCGTCTCGGTCCGGCATACGCTCGAGCAGTTGGATTTAAATTATTTTATTCCGTGCCAGGTTCGCGATCACGCGATCGCCGTACTGGGCCTGGGTAAAACGGTCGACGGGGATTTTTTATCGAGTGAGGACGTCGAGCTGCTGCACACCATCGCAGGGTATCTGGCCATCGCTCTGGACAACGCCCATCTCTACAATTCGCTGGAACAAAAAGCGGCGCAAATCGAGCGGCTCAAGGACTTTTCGGAAAATATCGTGGA
>PMOP01000235.1 GCA_003161495.1 Acidobacteriota bacterium
TATCTGTATCTGGGCGATGCGGGTGGCGACAAATATGCCGATTCCGGCAATGCCGGCCTGCTGGACGTCGTGGCAGTTCTTGAATGGGTACATGACAACATTGCACACTTTGGCGGTAATCCCGGCAATGTAACGGTCTTCGGACAATCCGGCGGCGGCTTAAAGATCAGCACCTTGCTGGCCATGCCTCCCGCCAAAGGCCTGTTCCACAAAGCAATTATCGAAAGCGGATCCCTCTTGAAGGGAATCCATCGCGAAGACGCCGCCAAGACGACAGAGCGACTGATGGCCAAGCTTGGCCTTCAGCCGAACCAGGCCGACGAACTCCAAAAACTCTCCGTGGATCGCCTGCTTTCCGCCATCGATAATCGCGGAGCAGCGCCGGGAACGCCCGCTTTCAACTTCGCTCCCGTAGTGGACGGCCGATCCCTTCCGCGCGATCCGTTCGATCCGGCGGCTCCGGACATTTCCGCGGACATTCCGCTCATCGTCGGCTCGGTCAATACGGAAGGCACATTCTTTACGCCGCCCGACTCACCACTTTTTTCGTTGGATGATGCGACCATGCGAACGCGGTTGACGCCGCGATTTGGCGACGCGACAGATAAGCTCATCGACCTTTACCGTAAAGAAATGCCCAACGCTTCTCCCAGCGAAATCTATTTCTTGATCAACGCGTTCCCGACGGCGGCGATCACACAGGCGGAACGCAAAGCCGCCCTGGGCAAAGCGCCGGTCTACATGTACCTGTTCGCCTGGGAGACGCCCGTGGAAGGCGGCAAGCGGCACTCTCCGCACACGGTCGAGCTACCATTCGTCTTCAACAATGTTTTGGAACAGCCCGAGGAAGTCGGCAACGGTCCCGACCTGCAACCGCTGGCGGAAAAAATGAGCGGCGCGTGGACAGCTTTCGCGCGCACAGGAAATCCCAGCACGGCAGGTGCGCCGAAATGGCTCGCGTACACGGCGACTGACCGAGCCACCATGATCATCAACGACGAGTGGAAACTCGTAAACGACCCGCGCCACGATGTCAGGATGATCATGAATAACCTGCCGTCCCCGAGCGGCGCATAAATTGGGCGGCCGCGTGGAATGCTTCCAATTTTCTGCGCGGAAGAGGCCGTGTTCTGTAGCCCTTGGTGTATTCCCTCTGAGCATGACGCCTCTAACGCTTGGATTTTTTATTTTGCATGGGTAACGTAGCCTTGCGGTAACGTCTTATCCCTTCTGAACTCCAAATCCTTCGGCTGTGTCTTTTTTCTTCAGAAGGGAATTGTTCAGATCATCGCGTCCCCGTAAATGCAGTTTTTTTTCCTTGACAGAATGATAGTACTAGGACACCCTCCTCCCACGAGAAGTTGGGTGTCCGACCGAAACTGTCACGGAAAATGAAAATTCAGCGCGCCATTGACAGATGTGGGGCTAGGTTTCAGGGCAACTGCGCCTAGTCGGACTTCCGTTGCAGGAAGAGCTCGATCGACTTCGTCAGAGGAGGCCACATGGGGCCGTACCGAAAAGCTTTGTGCCTGAGAGTTGTTTTCACTGCAATTTTAATTTTGCTGGCGATTCCAGTCGTCGCCCAAATGCCCACAGCGACAATCCTGGGTGTGGCCAAAGACTCCTCGGGAGGAGTATTGCCGAACGTTACCGTGACGGTGACGAACGTAGACACGGGTCTCAAGCGTACCGTCATGACCAGTGACGACGGCGAGTTTCGTTTGCCCGAGTTGCCCGTCGGTAACTATGAAGTGAAGGGCGAACATACCGGTTTCAAGGTGATCACTCGAAGGGGAATCACGCTCGAGGTCACCCAGCAAGCGGTGATCAACTTGGATTTTCAGGTGGGGTCCACGGATCAGCAGGTGGTCGTGACTGAGGAAGCGCCCATGATTAATACTCAGAACGCCACCCTCGGAGGTACGGTTAGCGAAACCAAGATGACAGAACTGCCGCTGAACGGCCGAAATTATATCGACCTGGCCCTTCTTCAGCCCGGCGTCGACAAGGACAAAAACCAAGGTAACCAGCCGGGAACTTCTTTTAGCGTGAACGGGGCTCCGCCGCGGTCCAATAATTTTACGTTGGACGGGGCCATCCTGCAGACCATGTTAGGCCGCAGCCCTGTAGCCGGCGAGTCCGGCGATGCCCTGGGCTTGGACGGCATCAAGGAGTTTCAGATCGTGGCCGGCACTTTCCAGGCGGAGTATGGACTGGCGATGGGCAGCCAGATGGTGGCCGTAAGCAAGAATGGAACCAACCAATGGCACGGCGACGCGTTTGAGTACCTTCGAAATGACGCCTTCGATGCCAACACTTTCTTCAACAACCAACAAGGCGTATCAAAGGCGCCGCTTCGAAAGAACCAGTTTGGAGGAGCCTTCGGCGGCCCCATCAAAAAAGATAAGACGTTTTTCTACGCCGTCTTCGAAGGAATTCGGGAAACCCAGGGAGTCCCCGTAACCAACCCGGTGCCGAGCGCGGGATGTCACGGAAACGCTGGTGATATCATTACTGTTGCCCAGTGCCCCGACCTTTCAGTTGACACGGACTCCTCCGGCAACCCCGTCACCCAGGTGACGATTAGTCCCTACACTGCTGGTTTGTTGGCGATCATACCTCTGCCCAACCCGGGTTCAACATTCGACCCTGTTTCCGGCAATCCGCCCGTTCAGACCTTCAACGACCATAACTCTCTCGCAGAGAATTACGGGCAGATGCGTTTCGATCAGACAATTTCCGACAAGGACTCCTTCTTTTCCCGTTATACGATTGACAACGCCGTTCAAAATGAAACGGTAGGGGATTTCTCTTATTTCCGCCAGGCGCCGACCGCGCGAAACCAGTGGATTACGCTGGCTGAAAACCACATTTTCTCGCCTACTGTATTCAATGCTGTACGGATCTCTTTCAGCCGCACCAACGCCGCTGTCAACGAGGATAACGTCGGCTTGCCCGGTGGAACTGGTCCCCAGCTTGTGCCCGGCTTTGACACTGGAGTAGTCGATATAGGCGGGCCCGGCGGCGGCGCTTATGCCGAGTTCGGTTCCGTGAACGCCGCTCCGGTAACGTTTAATAGGCAGAACATTTACACCATAAGCGACGATGTGAACTGGACCCGTGGCAAGCATGCATTCAAGTTTGGCGTACTGCTCAACCGGTACAATGAAGCCAGTCAAGCAACCAACTCCTTTAACGGACAGATCATTTACAATCAAATCTCAGATTTCCTGCAAGCCAATCCGCTCCAGGTAGAGTTCGCGCCCACCTTTGCCACTGAAAATCGGGATTTCATATTCAACACCTTTGGCTTCTATGCTCAGGATGACTGGCGCGTGAAACAGCGGCTGACCCTGAATCTGGGCTTGCGGTACGAGTTCATGAATACCCCCCACGAGTTGAACGGGCGGCAGTCCAGGCAAATCAACGACTTCGCAGACCCATTTACGCTTGGCCCCGTCATTCAGAACAACTCGATGAAAAACTTCAGCCCGCGCGTGGGGCTGGCCTATGATCTCTTCGGAAATGGCAAGACCGCCATCCGTGGCGGAGCCGGAATCTATTACGACTTGGGGAACATCGGAACGGCCCTGGGACAAACCGCGAACGGATCTTTGCCGTTTGCAGGATTGGTCGATGTTAACCCGGGCGGACCTCCAGGAATCCCGACAATAGGGAGTTGGGAGGCCGCGCTAACAGCCTCCGACCCGGTAACGTACCCTGCAGGGGCTGGATTTCCGTTGCCTATTCCCGATCAAGTCCGGAGCTTCTACACACCAAACCAACAAGGCGTCTTCACTCCTACGTTCATTGATTACAACTGGAAGAGTTCCTACATGATTCAGTACAACGCCAGCGTTCAGCAGCAGTTGCCCTGGGCCATGGCGCTCGGGGTAGCTTACGTTGGCAACCATGGAATTCACCTGCCCATGGTTCGTGACGGAAATCCGATCCCCCCTACCTCTTTTGGGGCCTGCGGCGACCCGGCCAGCGTGTGCGTCGGCGGCCAAGTGCCGTTTTGGGACAATGGCGCTGCTACCTACACCAATCTCAACCCGAATTTCGCAAGCGACATCAATGTTGGCACGAGCGCAAGTTCTCGTTACAACGCGTTGCAAGTCGTGCTGCAAAAACGGACAGGCCACGGACTGGAGATCGAAGGCACCTACACGCGCAGCCGCGTAACGGATGAAACCCAGGGCCAGTCCAACGTACAGGATTGCCAGACTTCGGGTGGACTGCTGGGTGTTTATCCGCTAGACAACAGTATCGACAAGGGCCCAGCCTGCTTTAACATCCGCAACAACTGGGAAATTAACGTGTTGTACCACATCCCGAATTTTGCGAAGTCGAACGGGTTCCTGTCCAAGGCAACGAATGGGTGGTTCGTGAGCAGTATCGTGAGCATTCAGAGTGGCCAACCCTTTACGCCGGTTATGGCTACCAATCGCTCGAATTCAGGCGTGCTGCAGGGTGGCCAAGGTGACCGGCCCAATATCAATACGCCGGCTCTGATTACCAAATACTTCCAGCGTAGCACGAACAACGGCGCGGACGGTTTATGCACTTGGATGCCGGGCGATAACCCCAATGGCCCTTTCGGCTCGGATCCCTGCCTCTACACACCCATTCCTTACAACCCAAACACGGTCATCACGGGCGATCCTAACAATTGGTTCAACGGCGCTATGTTCTCGTTGCCGCCGGTTACTCTCAGTCCAAATTCTGAGCAACCCGCGTGCTTCTCTGTAAATCCTCTTCCGAGTGGTTGTGCTCCGAACACGGTCGGCCAATTGGGCACAGCCTTGCGCAATAGTTTGACCGGGCCGCCCGAAAGAGATTGGGACTTTTCGCTGGTAAAAGACACAAAGCTGGGGTTCCTTGGAGAGGCCGGCATGCTGGAGTTCCGCGCCGAATTCTTCAACGTCCTGAACCATCCCAACTTTAGCGGCGGCTCACATTTCAATGTGCAAGTTTTCAACGGTGCCTCGGGTGAGCTCAGCCCGTTCTCGGAACAGCCCGGCAATGGGCGGGTGACAACTCAGGTACAGGATAACCAGCGTGAGATCCAGTTTGCGCTGAGGGTCGAATTTTAAGTATTGCGGAATCGAGAGGCCTTGGCGGTAAGATCGCCGAAGGCCTCTCGCCGTTTTTCGAGCGAAAGATCGATTTGGTCGGCCAACGTTTACTTAGTTGAGAATTGCTTCAGGAAACCGGGATCCGGCATAAATGAATTTCATTCGGGATCTGTCACTTGCACTCTCTCCCGAACTGGCCTGCCCGAAAATTTTTACTTATTTCATCCTTTCGGCAGAGCCATTATGATCGTGTGCGGCAAACGGCCCGAACGGCAAGAGGAAAATCCCGGTTAAGGAGAAAAGCTTGGCCCCGCCCTTATTTTTACAAACGCTGGAAGACACAGGATTCAGCACGTGGCTGCGCGAATCGGAATCGCCTTTCGCATTTTATTTCATTCTGCTTTTTCACACCTTTGGCCTCGCCATATTAGTCGGAGCCAACATGATCGTCGATCTGCGGCTCCTCGGAGTTGCTCGTGCCATACCTCTTGCGCCGCTCAAAAAATTATTCCCCATCATGTGGACGGGTTTCGCGATGAATGCCGTAACCGGCGTGTTGCTGGTCATGGCCTACCCGACGAAGTCCCTGACTAATTTTGACTTCTACATTAAATTGACGATCATCGGTTTCGCCATCTGGGTCATGAGTCGCCTGAAGAACCAGGTGTTCGGAGATCCGAGTTTGAGCGAAGCGGAAATGGCGGCCAAAGGCGCGGCGCTGGCCAGATGGTCCCTGTTTTTATGGTTCAGCGCGATTGCAGCGGGCCGCTTGCTCGCTTATACCTACAAGTATCTGACGTATCCGTCGTAACGGTTTTAATAAAAGGGTTTATCAAAGGGTTTTATCAAGGGGCCTTGCATGAATTTTGCGCATCTGCATCTTTTGCTGAATCATTTTCCGATCATCGGCACCATTGTCGGTTTTGGACTTTTTTTAATTTCCATGGTTGGAAAAAATCAGGACCTCAGAAAAGCGAGCCTGATTATTTTCGCGGCCATGGCTCTCATTTCGATTCCCACCTTTTTTAGCGGCACGGGCGCGCAGGGCGCGATCAAGAAACTTCCCGGCGTTTCAGAAGTTTTGATTGAAAGGCACCAGGGCGCGGCCATGCTGGCGCTTCTTTTCATGGAAATCACCGGAGGTTTGGCCCTGGCTGCGCTTTGGAAGGCGCAAGGAAAGTCGCAGGGGATGTCGAGTCCAGCGAGTTGGAACTGGAGCCTTTCCGCCGTCCTGCTATTTTCGATTGTCACCGTGGGCCTGATGACCAGAGTCGGAACCACAGGCGGCGATATTCGCCATCCCGAGATCACGACTGGACAGGAAGAAGTGACAGAAGGGTCCGCAATTTCCAAGCTGGTGAGCCGGTTTGAGCCGTCACCTGGAAAATTTGCGGAACTGATGACAGCCAGCAAGTGGTGGTGGGCCTTTATGATGGACCTTCATTTCGTAGGGCTGGTCCTACTGATTGGAACGGTGGGAATACTCGATTTGCGCATGCTGGGATTTGCCAAGCAGATTCCGCTCAGTCCCTTGCATCGCCTCGTTCCGTGGGCGCTGGCAGGCTTCGGCATCAATCTCTTGACGGGCGTCCTGGCATTTACTGGTATGGATAGTTACTATACGTATAACTGGGCGTTTTGGTTCAAAATGCTGGCCATTATGCTGCTGGGACTCAATGTGGCGGCGTTCTATTTGACCGGCGCATTTGAATCGGTGGAAGGTCTGGGAGCAGGAGAAGATGCACCCCCTCTGGCAAAATTCATTGCTGGGACGTCTCTGTTCCTGTGTTTTGCGGTCATTACCCTGGGCCGGTACATTCAGTCCTACGCCGATACGATTACGGTCCATAAATAATGGGGCAGGCGCATTATTCATTGAAGTCCCCGCGGATAATGAGTTAAAATGAGTTTACTCCGTTCTTTTATGTAACGAAAACAGCGCTTGGCGCGTCAAGTTAGCCAGGGAGGCAACGTGATGCATTCCAGAAACAGAAATACTCTGCTTGGTGGCGCAGTCTTAATTCTGGCCTTGGCATTGGGTGGCCCGATTTTCGCCCACCATTCCGTACAGGCCCAATTCGACATCCATAAGACTTTTACGGTCTCCGGGACGGTGGCTAAGGTGGAGTGGATCAATCCCCATTCCTACCTGACTGTAAACGTGAAAGATACCGACGGCAAAGTTCAAAAATGGGCGTTCGAGCTCGGCGGTCCCGGTGCGCTCCGCCGCGCCGGAATGAGCAGGGAAGATCGCGGCGGCTTGAAGCCCGGTGACGAAGTAACGGCCTCGGGCCTGGCTGCCAAGGATGGCTCGACCACCGGATTTCTGCAGGAATTGAAGCTTGCAGACGGCCGAGTGTTCAAGTTCGCCGCGGACCCCAACGGCAACTGAGCAAGCTGAGTACGAAAAGGAGCTTCCGCATGACGCCTCTCTTTCGATTGAGCAGGAATATTGTTACGGCTGCGCTGTTGTGCTTGCTTCCGGCAGTGGTATTTGGGCAGGCCGCCGGCGGTCCGCGCATGGACCGCGACGACACATTGTCGCCCACTCCGGTCGGTGCTACACCCATGTCCCCGGACGGCCATCCCGATCTGACCGGACTCTGGAATGGTTTGGCGGACAACCTGTTGGGGGTCCCAAACCAGATGCACAACGTCGGGATCGAAGTTGGGCCGGACGGCACTCGAGACATCCACAGCGGCGTGGAGATTGCGACCTGGCCGCTGCAGAACCGCAAACGCCAGAATAACGAGCAGAATGAACGCGCCGCCACTCTCCTGCGCCGCATGGGGTCGAACAGGCCGCTCTACAAGCCCGAATATTGGCAGCGCGTAAAAGACTTCGACGCAAATTCGAATGAGGAAGATCCCTCCAATAACTGCATGCCGGCCGGAGTTCCGCGCATGGGCGTTCCGTCTTACATCGCGCAAACCCCCAAGTATCTGGTATTCGTTTATCCCGGCCAGGGCGGATTGATCGCCACGGCCACAAGCTATCGCATGATTCCTACCGATGGACGCAAGCACACGGACCTCGAACAACTCGATGGGACGTGGAACGGGGAATCGATCGGCCATTGGGAAGGCGACACGATGGTGATCGACTCCATCGGCTTCAACAGCACCAGCTGGTTTGACCAGCT
>PMOP01000243.1 GCA_003161495.1 Acidobacteriota bacterium
CAGGGGACCGTCGCCGGCATGCAGATCGCCCATGCAGGGCGCAAAGGCAGCACGCAAAGACCCTGGGAGGGCTCCAACAAAGTCTCTGTAGCGGATGGAGGCTGGGTGCCAGTGGCGCCGAGCGCCGTCGCTTTTTCAGACACCTATCCCATGCCCCGCGCAATGACAAAAGAGGAGATTCACGGCGTCGTAGATGCCTTCGGGCAGGCCGCACGTCGCGCACTGGAAGCGGGCTATCAGGTCTTGGAGATTCACGCCGCGCACGGCTACCTGGCCCACGAATTCTTTTCCCCGCTCAGCAATTTCCGGAACGACGAGTATGGCGGATCGTTCGAAAACCGCACCCGCATCGGGCGGGAAATCGTTTCCGCGGTGCGCAAAGTGTGGCCGGACAATCTTCCTCTTTTCATTCGAATCTCGGCCACAGATTGGAAGGAAGGCGGCTGGGACCTGGATCAATCCGTGGAACTGGCCAAGCAGCTCAAGCCTCTGGGAGTTGACCTTGTGGATTGCTCCTCCGCTGGGCTTGCCGTCGATCAGAAAATCATCGCCGGCCCCGGCTTTCAGGTTCCCTTCGCCGAACGTATCCGCCGCGACGCTGACATCCTGACCGCCACCGTCGGTTTGATCGAGACGAAAGAACAAGTCATCGATATCCTCGCCAAAAATCAGGCCGACCTGGTTTTCATGGCCCGCGAATTCCTGCGTGATCCGTACTGGCCGCTGCGAACCGCGCGCGAACTGAAACAAAAAATAAGCTGGCCCGCGCAATATCTGCGCGCCGCCCCGCCGGATTCCCCCGCGCGGAAACCAACCGAAGCCGCCGCAACCCAAGAAAAATCGGCCCGGTAAATTCCAGACCGATCCGTTGGCACATAGCCGGACGAAGATGTGGAGTGGCGCCGGTGCCACGAAAGGCCGCGATCCTTTGTGAATTATGTAAGTTGCAATTCGTCGATCGAATTCACTGTGAGCAACGGCTGTTTTAGGATCGCGCGCGCATGCGGGAAAACACTCCAAGGATGGCGCGGACTTCGGGGAGACCAAGCGCAGCAGCTCCGGCAAAATAGGCGACGCCGTACGGACCGAGAACTACAATCGCAACAAGGATTGGATTGTGGTGACCGACCAGGAATAAAAGTGCGCGGCCGATGCCCGCGGCCACCAGCGCAGCGCCCCAGCCTTTGGCCAGGTACGCGCGAGAAAGGCCCGTCGCGCCAATTCGCCGATTCAATGTTCGCCGCAGCAGAGTGAATTCAATCCAGGAAGAAATCCCCGCTGAAATTGTGAGTCCCGCGACTCCCCATCGTGAATTAATTCCCAACAGGTGCGGAAGCGGGATCGCCGAGAGATAACCGAGCACCGTGGTTAAGACGACACGGATGATGGCGAAGTTCAGCGGCGTGCGCGTATCTTTCAACGCGTAATAAGTTGATGAGTAGAGACGGCCGAGAGTGGATGCCAGAAGCCCCACCGTCGATCCCGCGAGTATTCCCCAAACATAATTTGCATCCGAATGTGTGAATCGCCCGGACTGGTAGATAGCCGCCACAATCACGTCGCCAAGCACGAGAAAAGCCGCAACCGATGGAATCACAAAAAATGCGATTTGCCGCAATCCCGCATTCAGGCGCACCCGCAGCACTTCGGCGACTTCGGATTCCGCTCCCACCGCGCCGGACATGGCCGGAAGCTCCGCCGCGGACACCGACATTCCGAACAGGCTCACGGGCAGCGTGTACAAAGTCTGCGCATAAGCCAGCGCTGCGACCGCGCCCGTCGGCAGCAGGCTCGCGAGCAGCGCATCGACGTACGCGCTGATCTGCACGACTCCCCTGCTGATAAACACCGGAAAAAAATTGCGCACCACCGTGCGAACATTTTCCAGGTGAAATGCGAACGACAGGTGCAAACCTTTCAACAGACCGAGCACGACGGGCAGTTGGATCGCCACCATCAACGCCGCGCCGACAACCGATCCCCACGACAGAACAATCGCCAGCGGAAACTGCGCGTAGCGCGCGCCGAATCCCCACAACGTGGCGATCATGGCCGCGTTCCAGATCACCGGCGCCGTGTAAGAAAGAAAAAATCGCCGGTGACTGTTCAAAATTCCCAGGCACCACGCGGAAAAAACGAAGAGTCCCGCGCCGGGAAAAAGTATGCGCACAATCCGAATCGTCAGCTCGCGCTTTTCGCCGCTGAATCCCGGAGCAATCGCATCGATCAAATAAGGAGTCGTCAAAACGCCGAATAAAACCAGAATGGAAGTGCTGAGCGCGAGCAAGGCCGCAACTGCTCCCGCGGTGCGGCGCGCCTCCTCTTCCTCATCGCGCGCGAGCAGCGCCGCGTATACGGGAATAAAGGAAGCGGAGAGAACTCCTTCCCCAAACAAATTTTGCAGCGCGTTAGGAATTCGGAAGGCCGCTTTGAACGCGTCCGCCGCGTCGGAATTCCCGAAATAATGGGCAAATACGCGATCGCGGACGAGCCCCGCGACGCGGCTCAGAAAAATTCCGGAGGCGACAAGAAACGACGAGCGCTTCGAGGCGAAGCGGCTGGCGACCTCTGTCCCGGAGCCGCTCACAGACAGTTTCTGCAATGGGAATTCATGGTTGCGCGTTATCCATTACAAGAGCAGCACGGCAGGAAGTCAACCACGAGTGTGAGTGAATGTGCGGTTCCCTGGCGGAGCGCCAGTGGTCAAGCCTCCAATTCTCATGCGAAATCCAACGTCCTTACCGAGTAGCTTCCGCCTTAGCCAGCATCACAGCCGACTTCCGGGCCGCCGCTTCGTAATACCGCACCATTCGTTGCGGTTCGTCCGCCTTGTAAGACGCGAGATTATGCGCCCACCGAAAACCGATGGGCTGAAACCAAAGTTCCGCCTGCACTTGGAACGGCCCCGTTGCGTTCCCGGTCGAGACCACATACCGCACCGAGCTTCCGCTGTCTGTGAATCCCGGATCGTTGGCCGCACCGCCAGTCACCGCGATATCATTGTTTGCGGTAGCCTTATCGAAGCCGTGCGGCAACAACCGATTGTCCTTCAAGTACCCGACAGCATGGAGCAGACCGGTCGTAACTTTCCCCTCCGAATCCTTCAGGATCGGTTCGTAAATTTCCACTTCCTGTGAATTCGTAATCTCGCGATAATGTGGCTCGAACTTCAGTGGATCTTCGTCATTGTCATTGCCTACAATCGACCCGTCCGGATTGAGCGCACCCGATTCAAACACCACACGCCCTTTGCTGTCCGTCACCGTCAAATGCAGCCACGCCCGCCGCGAAGGATAAGCTGTAGGCAGCTTATGCCCGCCCAGATTCTCCACATGCACGTCTGCGGCAAGCCCATTGGGCGTCGCATCCACCCGCGTAATCGTCACTTTCGCCGCTTGCGTCTTCAAAAACTCGGCCGTGCGCCTCATCGCCGCATCCATCTCGTCGGGTTGCGCCTCCGTCGCCAATTCATCGCGATGATCTTGCAGCATTCCCTCGATAACGAAATTCGATCCGACAAACACGTGCCGGTGCATGCCCTCGCGTGGCGGGCCGTACAACGCTGTTATCGCTACAGCCTCGTTCACCACCGGCATATGGCAGTCCTGGCAGGTCTGCTTGGTTGCGTAGTCGCTATGCTGCCACTCCTGGAACGGCATCTGCTCCGGGAACTTCGCCACCTTCTCACCTTTCGGTCCAAGCGCCGCTGTGTAAAGCGTATGGCAGCTCCCGCAAAGACCCGCATCGCGCACTTGGTCGCCCCTGGTCGGCAGGTACGTCGCCGTCGAGGAGTGCATCACGGTCTGGTGCCCTTTGTCGATGTCGAAGGGTCCATACTCGGGCCGAACATCATTCTGGACCGGCTTTGCGAACACCACGTTCCCAACGAAGGTCGCGTCCGTCCCCAGCCCCGACTTATCAATCTGGTGGCAAACCGAGCAGGTGACACCGTCTGCTGCCGCGCGGTCCCCCTTGGGGAATTTCTGCAGCGGAAAGCGAGAAAAGACCTGAGTGTGCCTTCCCGCGTCCCGGTCCGACATTCGGACGGCCGGCATATGGCAGATCGAGCATTCGTCCTCGATCGCTTGCTTTGACTCCGGATGATCCATAGACTCCCGCCGCACGCTTCCTTGCCAATAAGGATCGCGGGACGAGTTCGCCATAATGCTCGCGCTCCATTCGAATCCAATTGAAATATCCTCGCCAGAACTCGTCTTGAGCCCGTTATGACAAGCCACACACCGTTCCGAGGTGCGAAAAAAAGTTCCGGGAGGAGTCTTGTCGCCCTTCGCGTTCTCCGTTTGCGAATTGCCGCGCAGCGTTGCCGGAACCCCGATCAATACGAGGCCTAGTACGGCCGCACCACGCCAACGGAGCCTCATCGCCAACCTCCCCATAACTTCCCATCCGCGCGGTCCCAGAGGAGATAGAACATCACCTGCGGCGTTCGCCCCTGTGTATTGGTGAGCGGCTCCCTCACTCCGAAGCCTATCCGGACGTGTTGTCGCCGGCTTACGGTGATCTGCATTTCAGGCAGAACATCCCAATTGGTTGTCGCCCCCGGACTGAATTCACGTACCGCCAAAAACTCGACCATTGGCGAAAACAGCCGTCCCAGCATGTGGTCCTGAGCCATCGCCTGCCCTACCGCCACACGCCAATACATGCTGTTGGGAACCACACTCGAATCCAAAGGCAGGTCCGCTCCCAACTGCGTTTGCACGAACGTGTTTTCCTTGAACAGCTGATCGAACGCTGCAAAGGGCTCGAACTGCGTCGTTCCCGTGCCGAAACCTCGCTTGCTGTCTCCGGCCGGCAGCAAAAAACCGCCCTGCAGACTGAGAATCGAACCCGTTCGCAGACTTGAAAACACCTCCCGCTTGAGCGCCAGCGTAA
>PMOP01000034.1 GCA_003161495.1 Acidobacteriota bacterium
TGAACACGCTGAGGCATTGCTCGCCGGGTACGAAGTGTTGCAGGGACTTCACGACGAGGGAGTGCTCGAACTGCTGCGTGGGCTGCTGTCGGCCGGCGGCAAAGTGTTGGAGGCCGCAGCGGAGGTGGGAGAGGCGCCCGAGTCGGTGCGTGCGATCCGCAATCTCATCGTTCTGTGGAAGACGCTCGGAGAAATCGATCCCGCCCTGTTCGACGGCTTTGTCCTGGCGTTTCCCGAAGCGATGCGGCAAGCCAGGGCGCAGGGCGAAGAGCCCCCGGGCTTCCTCGCGATTCTGAATAAGTTCCGCAGCAAGGACTTGCGGCGTGGGCTCGTCGCAGTGAACAGTTTACTCGAAGCATGGGGAAAAGATTTTTTCTCGGAAGCGCGCGCTCAGTCGGAAAAATGAACGCGTTGGTGGAGGAAATATGCGAAGCATGAATCGGTGGGTGATCGCAACGGCCGGAATTTTTTTGCAGATAGCATTGGGCGCCGTATACGCGTGGAGCGTTTTTCGCATCCCGCTGGCACGCCAATTCGGATGGAGCATTCCGGAAGTCACGTTAACATTTACCATCAGCATCTTCACGCTGGGGATTGCGGCTTTCTTTGGCGGCCTCTGGCTGAATCGCCGCGGGCCGCGCGTTGTCGCGCTGACCGGCGGCGTCCTTTATGGNNGTAGCTGTGCTCGTCAAGTGGTTTCCGGATCGCAGAGGATTGATCACCGGCATCGCGGTAGGCGGCTTCGGCGCTGGGGCATTGATCACCGCGCCTGTTGCTACGCGCTTGATTCAGACCATTGGCGTGCTCCACACTTTCTCCTACCTCGGCATTGCGTTCCTGATCGTCACGGTTATTTCGAGTTTATTCATGCAGAATCCTCCAGAGGGTTGGAGGCCTGAAGGATGGACCCCAACTGCTTCGGAAGTTTCTCACAGAGCGAAACGAGACTACACCCTTGGCGAAGCCCTGGGGACCTGGCAGTGGTGGGCGCTCTGGCTTCTTCTTTTTCTAAATACTTCCGCGGGCATTTCGGTGATCTCGCAAGAGGCGCCACTCTTCCAGGAGTTGGCACGCGTGAGTGCGGTGGTGGCCGCAGGTATGGTCGGCGCGGTTAGTATCGGCAACGCGCTCGGTCGAGTGTTTTGGGCATGGGCTTCCGATATCATCACGCGCAAAGCGACGTTCTTCGTGATGTTCCTGGTGCAGGCGCTGCTCTTCTGGTTCCTGCCGGGCTTTACTTCCGCGACCGTTCTAACCGTGGTCGCCTTCATCATTTTGCTTTGTTACGGTGGCGGATTCGGGACCATGCCTGCGTTTGCTGCCG
The DNA here is from genome assembly GCA_003161495.1 of Acidobacteriota bacterium. Lineage (GTDB taxonomy): Bacteria > Acidobacteriota > Terriglobia > Acidiferrales > UBA7541 > Palsa-360. Next base: position 1,325 of record PMOP01000034.1, read on the forward strand.
ACTACTTCGGCGCCAAGAATGTTGGACCGATCTACGGCCTCATGTTGACCGCCTGGGGATTTGCCAGCGCATTTGGACCGCTCCTGATTGCTTACATGCGGCAAGTGAACGGTACGTACCGCGGTGCGTTGCACATCATTGCCGGCGTGATGCTGGTCTCCGCTGTCCTACCGGTGTTGGTGTCTCCTCCGCAAAGTGCCGCAACGCCGCCAACGCGAGATGCCAAACTCGATTCCGCAGGGGAGACGCAAGCGTCTACGTACGCCAAAAACAGACAAACGGCAAATACGTGAACCGCACACTGAGAACGTCAGCGAGATATGCCCTATGGCTCAAAAAACCCGCAGCATTGAACTCACTCAAGTAACGGAGTGGAAGGATGGAATGGCCACGCGCCTGGAGGATTACCTGGCAGCGGAAGAGCCGCTGGAGATGCGCTCCGGGCGGTTTTCTCTGGGTGTCACACTTCGCACGCCGGGAGACGACGAGGAACTCGTCGCCGGGTTTCTATTCACTGAGGGCATCATCGCCAAACGAGAGGACCTGGTTTCGCTGCGGATGTCAGGCGATAAATCTCCGGAGAGGAATCTCGTGCGTGTAACCCTCGATTCAACCGTACTCCTCAAGGAGGACAGCGCTGCGCGCAGATTTTCCGCTGGGTCCGCCTGCGGCGTGTGCGGGAAAGCTTCCATTGCGCAGCTTCGGCGTCGAGGGCTGCGACGTCCTGATGCCGCTACGCTTTTCGATCCTGAAATGCTCTGCCAGTTGCCTCCAAGATTGCGCGCGGCGCAAGACGTTTTTTGCCGAACCGGTGGACTGCATGCGGCGGCGCTTTTCAGTCCGGCCGGCGAATTGCTGGTCTTACGCGAAGACATCGGTAGACACAATGCCGTGGACAAGGTGATCGGTTGGGGCTTGCTCGGTGGCCGCTTGCCTCTCAGTGATCACGTGCTGCTGGTAAGCGGTCGCGGTGGATTCGAGATCGTTCAGAAATCGATCGCCGCCGGCATCCCGGTGCTGGCGTCGGTGTCCGCGCCGTCGAGTCTCGCTGTCCAACTGGCCCGCGAACTAGGCTTGACGCTGGTCGGTTTCCTGCGCGGCCGGCGCTTCGTCATTTACGCCGGGGAGGAACGGATCGCCGTTCTGGAGAACGTTGATGAATGCGATCAGCTTCAGCAAAGCTGTTAGGACAATTTTCTCCGCTGTGCAGCCTCTGCCCGAGGAGAACGTCTCGCTTGCCCATGCCCTCGGACGAGTCGCGGCGGAAAGTGTCGTTGCCGATGAGGACGCAGTGCCGTTTCCGCGCTCAGCAATGGATGGCTTCGCCGTGCGGGCGAGTGA
>PMOP01000085.1 GCA_003161495.1 Acidobacteriota bacterium
TTGGAAAGTCCGTAGGGGGAAATAGGCGCCAGCGCGGCGCTCTCTCGAATGGGAAGGTCCGACGTTTTCCCGTACACCGCGCAGGAGCACGCAAACACCACGCGTTTTACTTTCGCGTCGCGCGCCGCCACCAGAACATTCAGCGTTCCGTCCACGTTGACCAGATTTGTCTCGATTGGGTCTTTCACGGAACGCGGCACCGAAGTTTGCGCCGCCAGATGAATCACGCAGTCCACGCCGCGGCAGGCCTCACGCACTGCTTCCAAATTCGCGATGCTGTTTTCTATTATTTTAATTTTTCTATTTACGTGGGCCAGGTTTGCGACTTTACCGGTGGAGAAATCGTCCAACGCCACAACCTCGTGGCCGCGCCGCACGAGTTCGTCGATCGTATTCGAGCCGATGAATCCGGCTCCGCCGGTTACCAGATAGCGCATTTCTTCTCCCGTTTTGAAATTAGATACCAATCTGGAACAGAAAATCTAAAATAAAAGTTCTTGCCTGATTCAGGCGATCCCAAATTACGCGAATGCCACATCGCGCATCTAAACACCTGGCTCGACACAACTGGTTTCCGGCCAACTTTTTCTGTACCCTGAATAGAGCGTGCCTCGGGCGGCGTCACGACGTCTAAGTTAGCATGCTGGAAAGGACCGGCGCGACTGGGCATCGCCGCTCTAAACCAAACCATTGCTCAATCCATTGTTAACGACACGCGCAAGGTCCTATCGATTCGCTATCGCCGCGCTACTGCTGGCGATGATTGCGGCATTGGCATTCGCTTCTCTGGGTTTGGCACAGAAATCCAAGTCCTCCAAGAAGAACGGCAAAACTCCGGCGGCTTCCGCGGCACCGGTCGCGATTCCCGTTCCGTTTCGCTCGGGAGAAATTCTCGAATACCGCGTCCTGTTCTCCAAATACGCGGTGAACGCGGCAAAGATCGAAACCTCCGTCGTTGAGGAGCGCAATTTCTTCGGCCATCTCGCATGGCATTTTCGCGCGATCGCGCACACCATTGATACCACGCGCGCGCTGTTTGCCATTGACGATCAGCTGGACTCCTACACTTCCGCCGCCAATCTTTTTTCCCTGCAATTTGAAATGTACCTCCACGAACAAGGGAAAACGCAAACCAATTTGTATCGCATGACGAGCGAAGGCGATCCCGCTCCCGCCGATGCCACGGCGCTCCGCGTGCTTCCCGGCACCCGCGACGCCATCGGTTTTCTGTATATTTTGCGCGCCGCGGATTGGCAGCACACGGCCGAATTGCACGCCCCGGTATTCGACGGCCACCGCATCTATGACGTCATAGCGCGAATTGATACCCCGCAAGGAATCGTCGACGTCCCCGCTGGAAATTTTCCCGCCTTTCGCGTTGCCCTGCGAATGTTCGATCATGGCAAGGAACTGACCGACACGAAGTTGTGGGTGTGGTTCACCAAGGATGACGCCCATACGCCTGTCCTCGTGGAAGCGGAAATTCCATTCGGCACCGCGCGCCTGGAACTCGCGCACTTGCCTTGAGTAGCACAGGCACTCCTGCCTTTGCGGTTTTTGCGATTGCTGCTCACTGTTAGATTCAATTATAGAAAACCACACAGGCAAGAGTGCCTGTGCTACAAAAAAACGTCAGTCGTTTGAAGTTACTGTGGAAGGCTCGGGCAGGACCCAATCCTCCGGCGGGAAAGTGATGCGCCAAAAATCCGGCGAGGGTTTCAGAAATTCCACGCCGACCTGAGCTTTCCCCTCGGATCCCGGAGAAATACTAGCTACGCGGCACAATTGCTCTTCCTTTGTCGCGCGGTTGCTCAGTCGAAGCTTTTGACCCTTGGCCACTTTGGCGGCCAGGAGAATGAGCGCCCCATGCAAGTTCACGATCAGGGTATGCGTTTCCTCAACAAAAGAGGTTTCCTTTGGTGAACTGCCTTCGTTGCGAACCGTTACAGCCATCGTAAGAATCACTCGCTGACTGCGACGGCGATTCGATATGGGACCGACTGGATTGGAGCTCCCTGAGGGCATAACCCATGTTAAGGGAACCGTCGATTTCAAACAATGGTACGCAAGGCCAGGCGTTTCCATGAGTAACGGCCTCGGAATAACCGCCGAACTTGCTTACACGCGGCTTCAGACCAGTACGATTTTATTGCGATTGCGCGCGATGCGACGCGTGGCATTGCGCGTATCGACCACCAGTTGCGAAGACTCCACGATCATGGGGTAATCGTAGCTGGTGTGATCGGTGGCGATAAGCACGCAGTCGTAGGCGGCCAGCGATTTGCTGTCGATGGGCACGGATTTCATTCCCTCGAAATTGTAGTGGCGCAATTTATGGATCACAGGGAAATGCGGATCGTTGTATTCCACCTTGGCGCCGCGCAAGGTCAGCTGCTCGATAATTTTTAACGACGGCGACTCGCGCAGATCGTCCACGTCTTTTTTGTAGGCCACGCCCAGAACCATGATGCGTGAACCTTTCAGCGGTTTTTGCCGCTCGTTCAGCGCCGTTGCGACCGAGTCCACCACGTGATACGGCATCGCCGTGTTCACTTCGCCGGCTAACTCGATGAACCGGGTTGAAAAATCGTACTCTCGCGCCTTCCAGGACAAATAATACGGATCGACTGGAATGCAGTGCCCGCCCAGGCCCGGCCCGGGATAAAACGGCATGAAGCCAAACGGCTTGGTGGCCGCGGCGTCAATCACTTCCCAGATGTCAATCCCCATGCGCATGCCCAGCATTTTTAATTCATTCACCAGGGCGATGTTCACGCAACGGAAAATATTCTCAAGCAGTTTGGTCATTTCCGCGGCCTGGGTCGAACTCACGGGGATGACTTTCGCCACGATTTGCGCGTACAGAGAGCAGGCTGCGCGCCCCGATGGTGGATTCACTCCGCCCACCACTTTAGGGATTTGCGCCAGGCCGTATTGCTTGTTGCCGGGATCTTCGCGCTCGGGCGAAAACGCCAGAAAAAAATCCGTCGCGATCTGATCGTGCTCCGGGCCGTGCGCCACCGGGCACTTCATCCCGGTACTTTCGAGCACCGGCAAAACCAGTTCCTCCGTCGTTCCGGGATACGTCGTCGATTCCAGCACCACCAGTTGCCCGCGTTGCAGGTGTGGACGAATCGACTCCGCCGTGGCTTGGACGTAGGAAAGGTCCGGCTCGCGCCGTTGATCCAGCGGCGTCGGCACGCAAATAATGATCGCGTCGACTTCCGCAAGGCGCGAAAAATCCGCAGTGGCCGTAAAATGTTTTGACTGCACAAATTGCTGAATTTTATTTTGCTGAATATGCTGGATGTACGTTTGTCCGCGGTTCAGCTTTTCGACTTTCCCCGGGTCGGTGTCAAATCCGGTCACGCGGTGCCCTGCTTCGGCAAACCGCAATCCCAGCGGCAATCCCACGTACCCAAGTCCAATAATTCCGACGCGGAGTTGCGCGCCCTTGAAGTATTCCGGCCTGCGATCAGTTGGCATCGATGTCGTCTTTTCACTCCCGTCGAATTTACACTTCCGCGAACTACGTGTGGACTATAACAAATTTCCTCATCGGCGCAAAACTGGATCACCCCGCCCCGAATTAAGGAACCGATCCCCGACTGCAAAAGGGGACCTCGGCTTCCGCAATCCTTAAGAGTCCAAGACAGGATTGATTTTTTGCATTATGTAGTGCCCGTCGACAGGGGAAGAATACTTCTGCAGGATTCTATACCCCCGCCTGAAGGTTGGCATTCCATTTTCACAAAGATGTGGAAGTTCTAATGCGGGGTTTCCACGGTGGCACTGCGCTTTTGATAGCAGAGCAGTATAAGATCGGCCCGACGCCGTACGCCGAACTTGCTCAGCAAATTGGAGACGTGAAATTTCACGGTTCGCTCCGAAATATTGAGCTTGCTTCCGATCTCTTTGTTGGCCAGATTCTCCAGCAACGAACTCAGAACTTCCTGTTCCCGACGGCTGAGGTCCGCCGCCGCATCTACCTTCAGCCGCCGGCTGGGCGATCCGGCCAGAACAGAATCGACAAATCCGGAAAGTACCGCGCGGGGAACCCAGAATCCGCCCTGGGCGACCAGTGGAAGCGCGCGAGCAAGTTGCGCTCGCGCTTCGCCGTAACTCAGCAATCCCTTTGCACCCATCTGCAGCATCGAGTAACTTTCTGCGGCGTCAAATTTTTCGGCCACGACCATGATGCGCGCTTCGCTATGTTGTTCGAGGATATTGGAGAGCAGCGCGCCGGCCGCGGACTTTGCCACATGAGCGTCCACAACATAAACGGTCGCTTTGGGGATCGGCAAGTGGCGCAAATCCGGCCCCAGCGTCGATTCCAAATGCTCTGAAATTGTCTTGAAATCGGGACCTTCGAGCACGCGCTCGAATTCACTCAGCACCAGTGGGTGCGGCGAGATCAGGCAAACTTGTAACGCGATTTTTTTGGCCGTCTTCTTCACAGACTTCGAGCGTATCGGAACCGGGAACCGGGGGCAAGTCTCGGTCAATAGCGAGTTGCGTAGACGCACAACGGTTACTGAATGGAGACCTCGGTCACAAAACCTGACCGATTCCGGAGCGAGCGCCCTGGACTTCGGTAGGGTTTCTATTAGGACAATCCTCCCTACGGACCTTGCCATTGAAATTACCGGATAGGTTAATCTAAGGGGAAGTGAGGTCCAATGTCCTCCACCAAGAAAGCTCGCAGATATGCGCGGGTGCCTTTGCCGAAGGGAACGCTGGTGGCTTGGGAACACTTGGGGAAACGTAACGTATCCACCGCCAACGTTTTAGCGCTTGGGGGCCTGTTTATCACGACGCCCGAGCCGCCTCCGGCCGGAGATACGATTAAGCTGGTTTTTGAGGTTCCTGGAGGCGAGATCCGCGCCCGAGCACTCATCTGCGATAGCCAGCCCGGTAAGGGCATGGGCATCCAGTTCACCGCGATGGCCCAAGAGGCTCGGGCACGCTTGTTCCGGTTAATGAAGACCCTCACGAGGGTATGAATCGACGACGGCCCGCATCGGTAGGCTATAATTCAGAATCGGTAACTAGCTTGGTCCCTTGAAAGGGCACCGATTCCTCCCCAACACCCCCAAATGCGCGAGTCCCCCACTGCAGAGTGTTTTGTATGAACAGGGCTCGCGTCAGGAAGGTCCTGTTCGCACTGCTTGTTTTCCTGGTCGTTATCCAAATTTTTCAGCCCCGGCGAAGGAATCCCCCCGTGGCGCTTTCCAGGTCCCTGCCCTCTCATGTGCGCGTGCCTCGGGATGTCTACGCCGCCCTGATCCGCTCATGCGGGGATTGCCATTCAAACCAGACCCATTGGCCCTGGTATGGCCGTGTGGCCCCATTGTCCTGGGTGATTACTGACGACGTCAACGAAGGGCGCCGGCACATGAATTTTGAAGATTGGCAAGCCTTGGCTGACCCCAAGCAGGCCAACGACCGCTTGACCAGCATTTGCGAGGAAATCAAGCAAAACGGCATGCCTCCTTTTTCGTATCGCCTCGTCCACCAGGACTTGCGTTTGAAGCCCCAGGAGACAGCCGCAATATGCACATGGTCTCAGTCTTTCCGGACCAACCCGGTTGGATCGGGCGGGCTTCCCTGAACCCTGCAATATAGAAAAAGCATCCCATCGTCGGAACCAAGGTGCCTCGTTAGAGAAAACATTTTCCTAAGTCTCTGCTTTGCCCGAAACCTTGACTTTTAAAGTTAATCTGGAAAAATCGATTGGAATTTCTTAAGTTGCTGATAAATAAGAAGATGTAGAGTTAAGGGACTCTCCAAGTAGAACCGTAATAAAAAGCTCTCCAGAAAATAGTTTGGTTCATTGTATGCAATTAGTAAATGAGACGGGCTCTCGCTCTCAAATTCGATCTGAACAAAGGCGATATGGCGACCACGGCAATATCCAAGACAGGGGCCGGGAACCGGACAGCAAGCCTTCCGCCGGCGAGCCTGATATTCGGGCGCACGGCGGCGATGCAAACTACCCGTATGAAGGTCGATAAGGTGGCCTCTTCCGGGGTTCCCATCCTGATCCAGGGCGACAGCGGCACGGGAAAGGGGCTGCTGGCCAAATTTATTCACCAGCTTTCTCCCAAACTGAATTCCCCGTTCGTGAAGGTGAATTGCGCGGCAATACCCGGCGCTCTTCTGGAAAGCGAATTGTTCGGCTATGAGAAGGGTGCGTTCACAGGGGCGCAGACCGCCAAGCCAGGCCGCGTGGAATTGGCCGATGGCGGCACGCTTTTCCTCGATGGTATCGACGAGATGGACATATCGTTGCAGGCCAAATTGCTTCAACTGCTGCAGGACGGGCAGTTCTTTAGAATTGGCGGCCAGGAAGACATGCGCGTCGAACTCCGGGTAATCTGCGCGACGAATCGGCGGCTCGAGGCGGAAATCGCGAGTGGCAGGTTTCGGCAGGACTTGTTTTACCGCATCAACGTGGTCAGCATCGAGCTTCCGCCGCTGCGTTCGCGCGTGGAAGATATACCTGAATTAGTGGCACATTTCCTGCAGATTCACAGGGTCCGGCATAACATGGAGGCGCGTCCTCTTTCCGCCTCGGCTCTCCATTTGCTTTCCAAGCATTCGTGGCCGGGCAACATTCGCGAGTTGGAAAATTTAATGGAGCGGTATGTGATTCTTGGGTCGGAAGACGCCATATCCAGTGAGTTATTAAACTGGGAGTACACCCACACCCCTCGCGAAATTCCCGTGGAAGGCCAGATCCACCTTAAAAAAGTAACTCGGCAAGCGATTGACGATCTCGAGCGAAAAATAATCTTGAGCGTATTGGAAGCCAATCATTGGAATCGCAAGCGAACCGCCAGCGCACTCAGAATCAGCTACCGCGCCTTGCTTTATAAAATTCGTCGCGCCGGCTTACCCCGAAAACGGGGAATGCACCTTCCGCCCGCCCAAATTATTTCTCCTTCCCCTGCCGCCCGGGAAAACTAAAGCGTAGGAGGCGAACCGGGCCGCCGCGGACGGTGAGCCTTTAGTAGCTACAAATATCCTATTTATTATGTGTAAGATACGTGGCAATGGAGAAAAAGAAAAATAACAGAGAAATTTATTTCCACTATGTGGTAATCCAGACTTCACTTGGCGATTAGGAGGGGACTCTTAATCCAGGCTGCCAATCAATGTTAACTCCATGCCCTGCAATAACTTAAACGAATTTTAGACGCGCAAGTCGAGAAAGCGTTGGCCATGGCCCGTACTTTGCTCTAAATCTAGGAGCCACATTTGTCGGGATTTGTTCTCAGTCTTTGTTGCTTGTGCCTAAAGAGGTGGAATGGAAACTCGGGCAGACGAAAATCTTCTATCAGCAGGGATGCCTGATTCCCGGGCTCGTGCCTACCATTACTTCGTTCGCGGCACCAGCCCGGCCATGCGCGCATTGGAGCGCACGATCGCGGACATCGCCTCCACGGACATTCCGGTGCTTCTGGTCGGAGAAAGTGGGACCGGCAAGGAAGTGGTTGCTCTTGAAATTCACCGCCTCTCGAGGCGCCGAAATGAGCCGTTTGTAAAATGCGGGTGTTCTGGATTGACTGGGGATACACTATCAGCGCGCCTGCTGTGCGCGGAAAATGTCTCGGCGGCGGATGCGGCGACCGGCGGATCGTTGTTTTTGGACGGGATCAATCACCTGGAACCGGCGGTGCAGAGCCTCCTGCTCCCTCTACTTCCCGACGGCAGCGGGACGCCGGCGCAGGGTTGCCAGAGCATGCGCATCATTTCGTCGACAACGCGAAATCTCGAGGAGGAGATGAAGAGCGGGCGATTCCGGGAGGAACTTTATTACCGTATCAACGGAGTTCATTTGCGGCTGCCGCGGTTGCGCGACCGAAGAGAAGACATTCCCGCGTTGCTGGAATTTTTCTTCAAGAAATATTCCTCTCTGTTTGAGAGGCCGGAGCCGAAAGTCAGCGAATCCACAATGAATTTGTTGCTGGGCCATGAGTGGCCCGGAAATATCCGCGAGCTGGAAAATATGGCGCGAAAAATCGTGGCGTTGGGCGATGAACACCTCGCAACGCATGACCTTACCGGGGAAAGCAGATCCAAGGCGCCCGAGCCTTTTCCGGAGGCTCTGAAAATTTCCGGAAACGGATATTCCCGTGTGCCTTGCGGTTCCTTGAAAGAAGCGGGCCGGGCAGCTTCTAGGGTGGCTGAGCGCGCCATGATTCTGAGCCAGCTTGAGCGAACGCACTGGAACCGAAAAAGGGCGGCGCGAGAACTGCAAATCAGTTACAAAGCTCTGCTTTATAAATTGAAACAATTGGGTTTGGACGGTTCCGACCGTCCGGAGGAGCAATGAGGAAGTCTGCCATGAACCGAATAACGCTCTTTATTGCCGCTGTGATTCTGTTCGCAACCGGGGCTAACGCACGTGCAGCGTTCCAGGACAAAAAAGCCGAGAAGCAGGATGCGCCCAGCGCTTCCGCGCGAAGCACTGGCACCGGTGTGGACGATACCAGGGCGGCGCCGGCCGCGGCCACAACGGATCCCTCTTACGTGATTGGACCCGAAGACATGCTGGACATCAACGTCTGGAAAGAGCCGGACATGACGCGCCTCGTGCCGGTGCGGCCCGACGGAAAAATTTCATTGCCGCTGATTAACGACGTGCAGGCGGCCGGCTTGACGCCGCAGCAGCTGGCCACGGCGGTAACCGAAAGATTGCGCAAGTTCCTGACGGGACCTCAGGTGACTGTGATTGTCACGGCCATCAACAGCCAGCGCGTGTTTGTGGTGGGCGAAGTTCTTCGCGCGGGCGCATTTCCTTTGATACCAGGCATGACGGTTCTGCAGGCGCTCGCGAATGCCGGAGGATTTACTACCTTTGCAAATGAAAAAAAGATACACGTAATGCGACTGGTCAACGGCAAACATACTGAGATTCCCTTCAATTACCGGGAAGTTCTCAAAGGCGACAATCCGGACCAAAATATCAAGCTGGAGCCGGGCGACACAGTCGTCGTCCCCTAATGCCTCGAATGGATGACACGATGAAATTGCGAGTAAAAAACTGGACGATCATCATGGCACTGGCGCTTTGCGCGACCGCGGCCTTTGCGCAAGATCAAAAGCAGGACACGCTGCCCGCCGATGCGAACGCTCCGCTCCAACCCTTGAACACCAACCCGAACGGCGGATACTCGAATCCGCCCATCGGCGCGGCGCGCGGTCTTTCCGGGCCGGACAATTCCCAGTCTTATGATCCTTCGCAGGCCACTCCGGATCAGAACACGCTCGCTGGAGCTACCCCTTTCACACTGGGATCGATGCAGCATTTGGGCAATGTTTTCGACCCCGCGATTTCGATTTCACAACAGGGGCAAAGTTACCCTGGTAGCGCGACCGGGCAATCGAGCCTGTCGGCCGCAACTGTTTTAGGCGGCAGCCTGAAATTCGACCGAATCTGGGGCAGGAACGACTTTTCAATCCTCTACCATGGTGCGGAGACTTTCAATTACGGCTTTGGCTCGTCCAACCCTTTTGGTTCAGGCTCACAGAATTATCCATTTCACGATCTGGTCGCTACACAAGAAGGCGACTGGGGCAGGTGGCGCGTTGTTCTTAAAGATGAATTTTCGGTCTCGCCCAACGCCACGTTCGGAGGCCAAGGCTTTGGTGGTCCCGGGCTGGCTGCTCAAATTTCTTCTCAATTGGGCTCTTCTCTGGGCAATTTCGCGGGAACAACAGCGACCAGTCAAACGATCGATACCGGTTTTGGCATGCGCTACATGAACTCGATTCTGGGCCAGGTGGGTTATTCGTTTACCCGAAGGTCTACGATTACTATCTCCGGTTCTTATGGCTTGCTGCATTTCGCCGGGGCCGGGTACATTAGCAGCAACATGGTGAACGCGCAGGCGGGCTACGACTATCTACTCGATCCGTCCGATTCCATTTCCGTTATAGGCACCTACGGCAAGATTACATACCCCGGGACTGGGAATATCACGACGGATTATGTGGGCGCTCTGGCTTATGGAAGGAAAATTACCGGGCGCCTGGCATTCCAGATTTCCGCGGGGCCGCAGGAAATTCGCTCGACCGGCACGGGAGGAGTGGGAAGCTTCAACCAGCTGTTCGCTTCGGTCAACAGCGCACTGACTTATCAGCGGCGGCGGAGCGGCCTTTCTTTTAGTTACACACGCGGGCTGACCGGAGGATCCGGCGTTCTGGAGGGAGCGACGAGCAATACATTTTCCGGCTCGGTGAACTACAAAATCACACGATTCTGGACGGGGGCAATTAACGGCGGGTACGCAATGAACACCAGTCTGGCACCGGTTGGAGCGACCACTTTGAAATTCGACACTTGGTTCGTGGGCGCGAGCCTGGGCCGGCAAGTCGGACGGCATGCGCAAATTAATTTCAGTTACGGAGCGCTGGATCAGAACACCCCGGCGAGCTGCCCGGTGACCAGTTGCGGTATACCCGGGCTTCAACAAAGTTTTGGAATGACGGTCAACTGGCATTTGCTGCCCATCACTGTGAGCGGTCGTTAATTCGATGCGCGGCAATGCAGAAATTTCCGAGGTCGTGGCTGGTATTCTGTTCTTAAGGATTTTGCATGTATAAGAAGTTCTTCGGACTCAAAGAGAATCCGTTTAACGTCAATCCGGACCCGCGCTATCTTTTCCTGACGCCGCACACGCAGGAAGCGCTGGCCTGCTTGACGTATGGAATCGAGACCCGCAAGGGCTTCATCCTGCTGACCGGCGAAGTGGGAACCGGCAAAACCACGCTGATCAATAAGACGCTGGAATGGCTGCACAAGGAGCGCGTTTTTACGGCATTTGTGTTCAACCCGCGCTTGAGCGTCTCGCAGTTTTTCGATTTCATGATGGCGGACTTCGGCATTCCCTGCGAATCGCACCAAAAGGGACAGATGCTGCTGAAATTAAATCAGTGGCTGCTCGATCGTTACCGGGCCGGAGAACGCGCCGTGCTGGTCGTCGATGAGGCGCAGAATCTTTCGCCGCAAATGCTCGAGGAAATCCGGCTGCTGACGAACCTGGAGACCTCCACAGAAAAACTGCTGCAAATCGTTCTTGCGGGCCAGCCCGAACTCGAACATAAGCTCAATCAACCCGAGCTTCGGCAGCTCCGGCAGCGCATCACCCTGCGCGCCAAGACGCGCCAGCTCACGCTGGAGGAAACTCAAGGATATATTGAGGAGCGCATGCGCATCGCGGGAGCGGAAAATCCCGATATTTTCAGTCCGGAAGCGGTGGCCATGGTCCACCGGTATGCGCGCGGGATTCCCAGGGTCACGAATCTGCTGTGCGAGCACGCGCTGGTGAGCTCGTTTGCGGACCAGAAAAATCCGGTGCCGCCTGAAATCGTGGAGGAAGTTGCGCGCGACTTTGATTTGCATGTGGTTGACCCGCTCGCGCAGGCGACACCGCCGGCCAACGCCCGGTCTCACCCCTCAGCAACAGGAACGAATGGCGATCAGCCACTCTTGATTGAATCTCTGTTGCAGGCGCTGAACACCCTCGTCGACCGCCTCAACCAGGCGGATGCCCGCGTCGAATCCGATCCTGAACACAAAACCTGAATTTCTATCTGGATGCCTATAAGCAGACGGTAGAAACAAATCTTCATTCCTTGATTTGGTGCTCCATCATTTTCTGATAAAGAAGGCGCCGATTGATTTGCAGTTTATTTGCGGCTTCCGTTTTGTTTCCAGCGGCAAGTCTCAATGCGTTTTCAATGAGTTTTTTTTCAAGTTCTCCGACGGCTTTGTGAAACGGAAGCGAAAGCAGGTCGCCTTCCAATGGTCCGGCACCGGCGGCCGGCGATGAGGCGGCCATTTGCGGGAAATGAACCGGCAGGATGACCCGTCCCCGGGCCATCAACACAGCGCGCTCCACCATGTTTTCCAGTTCGCGCACATTTCCGGGATACGAATAGGCTTGCAACAATAGCATGGCTTCTTCGGAGAAGCCGACTGCGGGAAGACCGCTGTTTTCGCTGTACAGCCGCAAGAAATGTTCGGCCATGGGAACGATATCCGCGCGGCGCTCCCGTAACGGGGGCACGGTAATCCGGACAACATTCAGCCGGTAAAATAAATCTTCGCGAAAAAGTTTCTCTCGAACGGTCGCGTCCAGGTCGCGATTCGTGGCGGCTAAAACGCGAAAGTCTCCGCTTATGGTTTCGCCGCCCCCTAATCGCTCGAAGCTATGGTCTTGCAGGACTCTTAAGAGCTTGGCCTGAATGTTTTGAGACAATTCGCCGATTTCATCCAGAAAAATCGTTCCACCCTCCGCCAATTCAAATCGGCCAATTTTTCGCGCTGCGGCGCCTGTAAAGGCTCCCCGTTCGTAGCCGAACAATTCCGATTCCAGCAAATTCTCCGGCAGAGCCGCGCAATTGACGACCACGAATGCGTTATCTTTTCGGCGGCTGTAATTATGAATCGCCTCCGCCACAAGTTCCTTTCCGGTTCCCGATTCTCCGCAGATCAGGACGGTGGTATCGGTCTCGGCGACTTTCCCGATCATCTTGAACGCATCCAGCATGCGGGCGCTGGAGCCAATCAGTCGCCCGGTTCCCAGAGTATTCTGACGTTCGATTCGGGCGCGCAGGTCCACCACTTCCCGATTGAGTGAAGAATGCGCGAGGGCGCGTTCCACCGTCAGCGAGATTTCTTCCAGGTCAAATGGCTTCATCACAAAATCGTAAGCGCCGAGCCGGACCGCTTCAATCGCGTTATGACTGGAGCCGAACGCAGTGATGACAATGACGGGAATCGCGGACAGCCGCTGCTCCTTCCGAATGTGTCGCAGGACATCCTCGCCCCCCAACTTCGGCATTCTCCAATCCGTAAATACCAGGTCGGGGATCCCTCTTCCCAGCAGATCGATGGCTTCCAAGCCGTCCCCTGCTTCCAGGATTTGATATCCTTTCCCGCCAAGAATCTCCGCAAGCGTTTTACGGAGATTGACCTCGTCATCGATAATGAGAATGGTTTGTCCCATGGCTGGCATCAGGAAACGCGAATAGTCTCGGGAACCTTATCGTGCACCGGAAGAATGATCCGCACCCTGGTCCCGTCGCCTTCCGCGCTTTCAACTTGAATTTCTCCACCGTGCGCGCGGACAAACTCGTGGCAGATGGAAAGGCCGAGCCCAGTACCGGATGGCTTCGTCGTAAAGAAAGGATCGAAGACTCTGCTGATCATGCTAGAGCTGATCCCATTCCCGGTGTCGCGAAACTCGACGCGAACCTTATCGGTACCGGACACCGATTTCACCGTAGACGTTACACTCACCCACAGAGTTCCGCCCGATTCGCTCATGGCTTCGATGGCATTCTGAATGACGTTGTCGAATACCTGCGCCATTTTGCTCTGGTCGATCGGAAGCAACGTCCCGTCCTCGGGAAAGCTGGTGATAAAATGAATGCCGTTCTTTTGGGCATTATCGGAAAATCGGTTCAGTCGCTGTTCGGTCAATTGCTTCAAGCTGGTTGGCTCGGGTTGAAAACGGACGGGGCGGGCAAAATTCAGCAATCGATTGACCATGCCATTCAGCCGTTCGATTTCTTCGAGAGCGATCGCGCAAGATTCGTCCACTCGGGGAATGCGCGCTTCCCGCTGCGCCATTTGAACACGCAATCGAATCGTGGCGAGCGGGTTGCGAACTTCGTGCGCGACACCCGCGACGAGACGCCCCAGGGCTGCAAGCCGCTCGGAATGCCGCAACTGGTCTTCGATCTGCTTTTCCCGTTCGATATTCTCACGCAAGGACGCTCCCAACCGATTAATCGCCTGCGCGATACGCTCGATTTCTTCCGGATCGGAACCCATCGGGATTTGCGAGGTAAGATCCCATTCCAAATCCTGGAGACTGCTCTCAATCTTTCTGACGCCTGCTTGCAGATTCCGCACCACCCCCAAGGTGAGAAGCACGCAAACCAGCGCCGCCACCCCCAATGCCACGGTAATGAGATAAGCCCGCAGCCGATTGGCGCCGGGTAAACTCTGCAGCCGCTCGATCGTCCACGCGCTCCCCCATTGGGAATTTTCATTGCCAATGGGCGCTGCCTCGATCAGGAAAAAATCATTGCCACCCGTCAAAACCCTTTCCGCCGGCATATGGGAATTGGCTGCGTTTCGCGCGGCCTCTAGAATCGCGGGCTGCACATCCTCATGTGCTGCGCCTACGCCCAGAACCGGTACATTCTCAGTCCCCCGGTTAGCTGCTGGCGTATAGCCGAGAAGAAGTTCGCCATCGCTTTTGTAAAATCCGCCGCCAATACCTTCCACTTTTTGTAAGGCGCTCTGACTGATCTCCGAAGTCGTTTCCGCAGAAGACACCAGGCCAAGATCCACGGATGACAATCCTTTCACCTGGCTGGCGGATTTAGCGTTATTCACGTAGTTGCGGGCCAGTTCGCTGGCGGCCTCAAACAAGCGCCGCTTCTCGTTGTTGAGAACCGCCGATTTGGTGTATTGCAGCGCGGCGAGCGCAGCAATCAACACGGCGACGAACAAAACGACGACGACGGCGCCCAGCAAAGTAATTTGCCAACGAAAACTAAGCCTTGGGAGTGAAAGTCTGGCAGACAATTGCAGCCCCCCTTAGGATTGCCCTCTTCATCCAAAGAATGTTGACGAATTGCTACGCCTTTTACAAGTGTCGCAGACGCCTTATTCCCGTGCCAGCTCCGGAGGAGCACCCAGCTAAGGAAGCCGTCCCAGGGAAAGAGTTGGCGCCCTCTTCGGGACGAACAGGGCGCACTCTTCGCCCCTCATTTATGCGAGCGATGCCTAAAGGTGATGAGCAGAAAGACGAATGTTGCATATGCTAACCAGACTAAGAATCGAAATGTCCGGTAGCTCATCTTCCAGTTCATCCTGCCTCGTAGTGGAGAAGGCACCAAACCAAACTATCGCGCAGGAATTCTCGTAACCATAATCGGCCACTGGGTTAAAAGCAAATGGAGTGCCAAGATAGAGACAAGATAGCAAGGGAAGTAGAACTCGCTAATTCCATAATTTCAACGTGTTTGGTAATTCCATATGTTTGATGCGAGGCGGGGCCGGGGTGCGGCTGAGCTAAAAGCGAACGGCATGTGTGGGAAAAGCGAACGTTTCAACTGTGTTGAGGATCTTTTGATTAATCAATTTTCCTGGAATTTTCATCTTACGATGCCCAAACCGCTTCACCCGCCGTAAGTCGCGGATCCTTTTAATTTCCACCACTTAGTGATCGGAATGTTCGGTTTCAGCGTTCGTCTCGTGTCTCCCCGACGGCCTCACTGGCCCCCGAGGATTTACCGAGTCAATCATTGGCACCCGAATTGCCCATACATCGCCAGCGCAGGTTGCTTTCATGATTCGGAGCGATCGGGAGGAACACACTTGGCTAACCAATTGGATTGCCGTGTCGAGGACGGTCATGACGAATTAGTTCTTTGGACGACAAACGATAGCGGCGACAATTTGAACGAATTGTTTGTGGACTCCATGCCGCGGCTTTTCAGGGCGGCCGATTGCATCCTGCATAACTATCATGACTCGGAAGATGCTTTGCAGGACGGCCTGCTTTCCGCGCTTCGTCACATCGACCAATTCAAAGGAAATTCCCAATTCTCGACCTGGCTATTTTCCATCATTCGTAATTCCGCGCTGGCCAAACTGCGCAGGCAGCGCGCTCATCCTTTCATTTCCACCGACAATCACGGCTTGGAAGACGACGCCGAGTTTGGCGCCTCGGAGATACCAGTCGATCCAAGGCCGGATCCAGAACGGGGCTGCGCGCAGGCAGAGCTGTCTCACCAATTCGCCCAGATGCTCGAGGGTTTGCCGGCGAACTACCGCGCGATCATTCGGCTGTGTGACTTCGAGGGCTTCTCGGGAAAGGAAGCCGCACAACGGCTGGGACTAACCGTCTCGGCCTTGAAGGCGCAACATCATCGCGCCCGGCTGGCCATTCGGGAATCCATGGGTGCTCTCGCTGCAGGGAGAGGCTGGTAACAGCGCGTTACTTAATTCGTCGATCGAAAAATTGAATTTAGAAATAATCAGGCAAGAGTCGCGCGGGAACAGGTCAATGAAAGGGTCCTTGCATTTCGTCGTTACTCAATCAAATAAATTGAACCGGATGATGCACCACAGCGTGGAGAATCCGTCGCGCCAGGTGATTTTCTTGCCTTCCGCATAGGTGCGGCCGGCATAGGAAATGGAAACCTCGTAGATCCGCCAGTTGCCCTTGGAGATTTTTGCGGTGATTTCCGGCTCGAAACCGAAGCGGTCCGATTTCAGCTTGATGTTTTGCAGGACCTCGCGGCGGAAAACTTTGTAGCAGGTCTCCATGTCCGTGAGTTTCAAGTTGGTGAAGATGTCGGAGAGCAGGGTCAGAAATTTATTGCCCGCGTAATGCCAGAAATAGTGGACGCGCTGCGGACCGCCGAGGAATCGCGAACCGTACACCACATCCGCTTTCCCCTCGAAAATCGGTTCGAGAAGTTTGGGATAATCCTTGGGGTCATATTCGAGATCGGCGTCCTGCACCAGAACGATATCGCCCGTGGCCGCCTCAAAACCCCTGCGCAACGCCGCGCCCTTGCCGGCATTTTGGGGCTGAAAGAGGAAGCGTATATTTTCCAGAGGCAGGCGGGCCTTGCCGTTCTGGACCATGGCTTCGCGGTAGCCTTCCGATTGCGCTTTTTCAAATTCCTCCAGCAGGGCCCGCGTTCCATCGGTGGATTTGTCGTCGATTAGGATAACCTCTTTATCGATCGGCGACGCCTGCACCCGCAGCAAGACCTCTTCAATAAACGCGCGCTCGTTATAGACCGGAATTACGACGGACACTTTCATTCGGACCCACGCTTCCCATCCGGAATTTGAGTAGGACGGCCTTCCGCCTGTCTGCTTTTATCTTCCTACTCGATGTGCTGGCCGCAACGGGGACAGGCTGAAGCCCGTCCTACGACAGATTCGGACCACATAATCGGTGATCGATGCGAAGAACGCAAATGATTTGGACGGGCCGTTGCTCACGGGACACGGGTATTACGCGGCCTTCCTCAGGGGTTGCGGGCTGGAGGATAACATCCCCGGACCGCGTTCCACCGGATCAATAACAACTCCAGGAACATTCGGATTCCATCCTCCGCCACGTTCACTTTCGTTGCGGCGTCATGCGACCAGCGCACGGGGACCTCCAATACTCGCAGGCCATGGCGCTTTGCCAGGAAAAGAATCTCAGGGTCGAATCCGAAACGCTCCACGCGTTGCTGTTCAAAAATAATTCGCGTGCGATCCCTGCGAAACGCCTTGAATCCGCATTGCGTGTCTGAAAATTGAATTCCCATGATCCAGCGCACCATGCGGTTGAAAAAAATTCCCGCTTGCTCGCGGATCGCGGACTGGTGGACGGCGATAAGGCTTCGGTCCATGGCGCGGGAGCCAATGGATGCGTCATATTCGCGGTCTCGCAAGGGAGCCAGCAACTTGTCGGCCTCCTCAATCGGCGTGGAAAGATCCGCATCGGTGAAGAGTGCGATTTCCCCGAGCGCTTCGAGCATGCCGTGGCGCACACTGAATCCTTTTCCCCGATTGCCTCCGTTTGAGACCAGGCGCAACTCGGGATTTTTCGGATCGGAATATTTTTGTCGGTACGCGCTTACGATTTCGGCAGTCCGGTCGGAAGACCCATCATCGACGACGATAATTTCCGTACGGTAAGGTTTTTTTTGTAAATAAGCGAAAATAGAATCGAGGGTTTTTGGCAGGCGACCTTCCTCATTATAAGCAGGGATAACCACGGAAAGGTCCAGCGTCAGCGAATTCATTTGCGATGGCGCCGCGCAAATCCCGCGGCATTCGGAAGCCCCTCAGCGCCGGGATTATATCGCCTGAGAAAGGATTCGTCCACGGCGCGTCGCGGATGGAGCAACAGAGCTCTCTGAGAAAAAAGGAGTTAAGACGGATCAGCGGCAAACAAACTTCGCGACCGATGGAATTGCCTTGTGTGGAGGAATCGAAACACTTATTGGGTGGACGAATCGGTACGAATAATTTCGTAACGCTCGATGACTGCGGCAACACCGACTCGAGAAGAACCGTTATCCGGCGTCTTATCGACGCGAATTACTTTGCCCATGGCGCGAATGAAAACTTCCGACCCCCGGGTCACTTCGGCGGGCAGGGTGAGGGTAATGTCCAGCTCCGCCCCCGCGCCCAAATCCTGATCAATTGTAAAATAAATGCCGCGTGTGGATATATCGCGTGTCTTGCCATTACGCGAGGTAGCCTGCTCCACAGGCACCCGAATCATGACCGGCAAAGACAGGTCATACCGACGCGCGGTTCTACGCTCCGTCATCTTCTTCCCCTGGACCCCTGATTTCTGCTCACTTGCCCACTCCGACAAGGAAATGGGAGCAATTGACCTTCCAAAGCCCCGGACCGTCTTACTGTGCCATCCTGGCCTCGCCGACGATCAAAAGCGAGCAAGACTCACAGCCCCTAGTTCTAAAGCCGTTAACCCCGGAATGTATTGGCGAAATTGCCCACAAACTGCTGTTCTGACTATGCGGGAGAGCCTGCCACGGCATTCTCCACGCGTTTTAATCTCGTCGGTTGGGAAGAAGAAGTTCCACTATTATCCCAACTCCACTTCGATTTTCCCATTCCGATTCTACACCCTGAATAATTCGCGGAATGGGAAATAGCGGGAAATTCTCTGCCGCCTATTGACTAATTGGTTGCACGTACTAGACCCTCTAGCCGTGCCTGCCCGCGGGCGCAAGATCCGACGGCGCCGAACCGGTGCTGGGAGTCCCGCCACCCGGGGCGACTTTTTTGTTACTCGCGCGCGCCGGGCGTCCTGTGTCCAATCCAAACTGCCGGATTTTATAAAGCAGCGCTTTATAACTGATCCCCAGCATCTTGGCCGCATCCTTGCGGCACCAGTGCGTTTTTTCCAATGCGTCCCCGATCGCTTCCATCTCGGCTTCGTCTTTCAAACTGCGCACCAGCGCCTTCAGCCCCTGCTCGCGAACCGGGGCCGGCTCTTCTCTCGGAGAAATTCGCTGGCGCGTCGCGGACATTTCCAGCAACTCGCGGAAGCTGCCCTCGTCGTCTTCCAAAATGACATAGCGCTTCACGAAATTTTCGAGTTCGCGAAGATTCCCCGGCCAGGGATAGCGCACGGCGGCTTCCATCAAGTGCTGGGAAGGAACCATGGGCTCCTTGTTGAATTTCTCGCTGTATTTCTGAAGGAAATGGCGGAAGAGCAGCGGAATTTCGGTGGCCCGTTCGCGCAGGGGAGGAACATTGATGGAGAGTACGTTCAGGCGATAGTACAAATCTTCACGGAGGCGGCCCGACTTCATCGCTTCCTGAATTTCCACGTTGGTTGCGGCGAGGACGCGCACATCCACGTCAATCAATTGGCGCCCGCCCAGGCGCGAAAACTGGTGGTCTTGCAGGACGTGCAGGAGCTTGGCCTGCAAGTGAGGACTCATTTCCGCGATTTCGTCCAGGAAAATCGTTCCCTTGGTGGCCAGCTCAAATTTGCCGGGCTTGGAACGCACGGCGCCGGTAAACGCGCCCTGTTCATAGCCGAACAATTCGGATTCGAGCAACTCGCCGGGAAGCGCCGCGCAATTGACTTTGATGAAGGCCTGATTGCGGCGCGTCGACCGCATATGAATCAGGCGCGCGACCACTTCTTTTCCTACTCCACTCTCTCCATAAATAAACACGGGGACATCGACGGGCGCGATTTGAAGGATCTGCTGGCGAATCCGCACCATCTGAGGACTGGCGGCCAGGAAGCACAAGTCTTCGGTGATCTTGTCGCAGTATTCGCGCAACGCCTTGTTTTCCGTGCGCAGTTGCTGCTTTTGCCGGCACTTCAGCATGGCCACGTCGAGCTCGGCTTTTTCAAACGGCTTGGTCAGGTAATCCAGCGCGCCCAGGCGAATGGCCTCGACGACCGTGCCCACTTCATTGGAACAGGAAAGCATGACCACGTTCAGTGAGCGGTCAATCTGCATCAGCTGCTTCAAGGTCTCAATGCCATTCAATTCCGGCATCAGAACGTCCAGGATGATGAAATCCGGTCGCTCGCCGTCCTCGATCTTCTTAATGGCCTCGGCTCCCGAGGTCACTGAGTCGACCTGATATCCGTCCACTTCCAGCAACGTGCCCAGATACTTTCGTATGCTGGGTTCGTCGTCTACGACCAGGATTCTCTCTTTTTCAGCCATTTGATCCGCCTTCATCTTCGTCTTCATCTTGCCGGAATTGCATTCCGCTATGAATTATCTATTGGCAGCAGGAACGTAAAGGTACTGCCCCGCCGCAGTTCGCTCTCCACCCAGATTTTGCCGCGATGCGCCTGCACCAGCCGTTTGGCGATGGCGAGACCCAAACCCATTCCCGATGAGGTGCGGTCCACGCGCACAAAGTCCTCGAAAATTTCCTGATGATGCTCGGAAGCGATCCCGGGACCGGAATCCGACACGGAAACTTTGATGGAATTAGGATGCTGAACGCGCTCACGGCGGCGATCCTGGGCCTGCACTTCCTCGGTCGAGCGGCGTTCCCAGAAGTGAGCCTCGGCGCGAAAAATCACGTGGCCGCCGGCGGGCGTGTGTTTCAGCGAATTATCCAGAAGATTAGCCACCGTCTGTTGTACTTTCTGGTAATCAAATTTAAAAATGGGTATGTCCGCATTCAGAATCGTATCGAGCCGGACGTGCTTGCGCACGAACGCTTCGTGCCAGCGCGTCGCCAGTTCGCTCAGGCAATCCCGCAAATCGTTCTCGCGCAAATGCAACACCAGCTTGCCGCTTTCCAGGGCCGAATAATTCAGGAACATCGAAACCAGTCGAACCAGACGCTCGCAACTTTCTTTCGATTCCTGCAGGATGTCCCGCTGCTTGTCGGTCAATTTCCCGAGCGAACCTGAGAGCAGCAAATCGTAATAGCCTTTAATCACCGCGAGGGGCGTCTTCAATTCGTGCGCGGCCGACGCCAGGAATACGGTCTTCTGGCGGTTCACTTCCTGGAGCCGCAAGTAGGCGGCGAGCAGGTTTCGATAGGTAATCTCCCGTTCCTGCAGCAGCCCTTGCACGGTATGCTGCCCGCTAGCCTCTGGACCTGGGATCAATTGCTTTTCCGGGTCTTCGAAACGGACCACCAGCCAGTCTGCCTCCGGTAGCCATTGGATGCGGGCCAGAGCCGCGCCGCCGCAACAATCGAATTTCGAATCGATTTGATTCTCTCCGGCCTCGATTTGGTCCGAAATTACGTTGGGATGGACGTGCAGCAGGTCGGAAAACAGGTTTGAACTCGGATCGAAGGAGAATCCGTGAGATCCAAGGCGTTGTATGCCGCTCTGGTTGACCTGCAGAATACGGCCGGAGCGGTCGGAAATCAGAATGGGCTGATCGAGCAACTCCAGAAGAGCGACGATGACGCTCGCCGGGATGGCTTCCTTGGCTGGCAACTCGATAACAGGACCACGTCTCAACTAGTTCACCTCATGACACTTGTCCGCTCTGGGAGAAGCGCAGAACTCCATTAGTTTCACTTCGGTAACGCGCGGGGAACCATTCGGATACTGTCAAAAGGTGATCCCCCTGTCAATGGTAAATGGGTTCTATTTTGCGCATTTGTAGGAAAGCACTTGCCACTAAGGGAAAGAGAGGGTGTGGAAATCCAATTCCACGATTTTGATGGCATCCATAACTGTTTGAATATACAAGCTTTGCAGTATTCTCACTTCATAGCGCATGCTGGCAATCGATGTGCTCCTCAAAGGGTGGTACTAGTTCTAAAGTACTAAAATTTTTGAATAGGGAAAATGTTTTCTCAAAACCTTGCTAATCTCAGAAAAAGAAACTATGCGCTTAACCCCTGCCGAGCGCCGCCGTTCTCAACGGATCCATGTGCAGATTCCGATGTTTGTTCGCGGAACTGACTCAGCGGGATTGGAATTCCTTGACCTCACGAAGACGCTTGATATAAGCGCCACCGGGGCCTATCTGGCGAGCCCTCGCGCCATTCGCACCAACGAGGTTATAAACTTGACGATCCCGGCGCCGTCATCGCCTTCCGCCACCCTGCCCGCAGAAACTCCCCCTATCGCGGCAAGGGTTCGCCGGCACCGCGCCTTGGATGGATTCCATCTGCTAGGCGTGGAGTTTTTGAAAGCGCTGGACTAAGCGTCGGAAAATGAGTGGAAGGGAAACTGTGGTAACAGAATATCCAGAAAGAGTGCGCAATCTTTTGCATCCGGGCAGCGAATCTGTGCAATGGCCCTTTATTTGGGAAGTCCACAAAGCATTTACTCTCATCGGCTCAATACATTACAAGAAATAGATTTATCCCGGCGCGCGCGCGACTTATGGCCGTTGCCGTGCACAGATCTCTCTGTATTCGGTCTCCACGCCCGTCCCGCGTTGGGGTATCCTTAAAAAATTAAACGGTACAAATATTTAATGGCGCATACTGGTGCCCCCAACCCACCACGCTGGTCCGCCGAGGAGTCTTTTCTCGAGCTGTTGACGGACACGCTTGAAACGATGGACCGAACCGGCCGCGGGCAATTCCTGCAGCGGTTTTTCCGCACCATTGCGCAAGTCGAAATAACGGAAGCACAAAGCCTGGATTATTGGGACCAGGCGCTAGCGCGCAAACGCGAATTGTCCGAGAGCATCGGCAAAAAAGTCGCTTTGCAGGCGGCCCTGGTGGATGTGCTGGCGTCCACTGGCCAATTGCGATTGCCGATCCTGATCGAGTACGAGGAACTGCGTAAACTTCAGATCAATGCCACGACCGATCCCTTGACGGGCCTCTATAACCGGCGCTTTTTCGACGATTACTTTGAGAAAGAAATCAACCGGTCGATGCGCTATACGCACAAGCTGGCGCTAGTCGTTTTCGACCTGCATCGATTCAAGGAGGTGAACGACCGGTTCGGCCATCCGCAAGGGGATGCGTTGCTGCAGATGGCTGCGTCCACGTTGCGAAAATCCTTGCGTACCTCAGACTATGCGTTCCGGATCGGCGGAGATGAGTTCGCGCTCCTGCTTCCTCAATCTGACACGGAACAGGTGGCTGCACTGTCCCGCCGTTTGCGCGCCGCGTATTCGGATTCCATTGAGCCTTTGAATTTGAGAATTCCTCTGGCGCTCGATTATGGTCTGGCTGTTTATCCCGACGATGGCGAGTTGCAGGAAGTTCTGATCCGCGTGGCCGATGAGAGGCTATATCAGCTTAAAAATGGAACGCGCAGCGGGCCGCCGGTGTCAGCACCCTTGCAGGCAACCGGCCCGAGCGAGCGCCCGGCAATGCAGGAACCAATTCAAAAAGATGCCGCTCGCGTTGCACCTTCCGCCGAACCGCCGCAAAAGGTTGAACCGAAAAAAACCGGCTCGGAGCAGCAGCGGCGCTGGGAGCGCGTTTCCCTGGCGAATACGCATGCCTATGCGCTGATCGGCGAAGGAGTCGAGCGCACGGCGCGTGTGCTGGATTTGGGCTATGGCGGGGTCGCACTCGAAACTTCAAGTCCGGAAGAATTTACGGAAGCTTTTCACGCCGTGCTGCACGTGCCGATTCTGCCTCCCGTACGTGTCAGCTTGCATCGCGTTTATCAAAAGCCGGGAACCTCCGGTGCCACACGCATCGGATGTTCTTTCGTGACCTAGATTCTTCCTCGCGCCAACACAAAGGCTGATTTTTCGTGGCGCCGGCGTCTCGCCGGCGTTTTTCCTACCATCACGCGGCACAAGACCGCCGGCGAGACGCCAGCGCCACAAAACACCTTGCGTCGCGCTCTGATCCGGCTGCGGTTTTCTTGTCCTGAATTCTTAAGGAGAACTACAAGTTCGTTGCAGCAGGAATCCGGGCGCACGATTCATTCAGAAATCTGTTGTTTCAGTGTGCGCGACCGGAACAGAAGCGCCTGTTGGATCCGCGCCAGTCCCAGTCCCCAGCGCAACTCCGCCTGTGGCGCGGTCTCCCCTTGGGCGACCAGACGAATATCCATACAAAAACCGGGCCGGCGCTCGGCCGTGAAATCGCAGGAAGAAATTCGCAGAACGGCGCGGACCGCATCTGCGGCGTCACGCTCGAGGAGTTCTTTCAGCCCGGAGCGGAGATCCACGTAATGTCTTCGTTCCCAATTGAGAGAGCCTTCGGCGAACACGATTCTTGCCTGCGACGCAAATTCGTGCGCCAGGTCTGTCGAAACAGTGGCTGGCACTTCCGATTTTGTTTTAGCACCGGCTGTTACGAATATCGATTCCGCGCTATTGACGGAGACAAGGAAATTCCGCAGCGGAAGGTATTGGCGGGCCCCCGCGATTTGCTCGATCGCCCGCGGATTGGCGCGCAGGTCGAAATAATTTTCTCCGGGCGGGAATACCGACTCCGGTGACGTGCCTTCGGCCTCCTCCACGATCTCGACCCGCATGAACGCCCTCCTCTATTCCGGGAATTTTCTCCTCTAAAATCGAGCGCTATTCGAGGAGCAGATGGAGGCGCTCGTCGTAGGGGCTGCCGAGCATGGGATCGATCTGCTGGCGAAACTGCCGAGTATGCGCGGCCGCTACATGCTCATCGAATGCTTTCTGGTTCTGCCAGACTTCAACGATGGAAATGTGATTGACGCGAGAGATTTGCGCGCTGGCTTCAATTTGCACGATGCCTTTGTCTTTGCGGCTGTCAGCCACATATTGCTGCACGAGTTTTGTGCCCGTGGCTGTATTCGGCGGCACGATGTCCACGTGCGTCACCACGTAAATCCTGTCGTGCGCGCCCGAATCCTGTGCGAGCGCCCTCCCGCCAAGACTCCATGATGCGAGTAGTACAACAACCGCCATGCGAAGCACCACCGATTGCATGGAATTCACTTTCGATCCAATCCGCATTCCCACACCTCCTGTCGAGTTAGTTGCCCCATCTTGTTCCTTCGCTGAATCTTTCGTGCCCGTCTGCGCATCCAAACGAATTCCCAGCACGCATGTATATCATGTTGGCAGGGCTCCGCGAATCACGTATGATAGAAAATTGTCCGCTGACCAAGCGACGCGACTGTAGCCCCGGCGCATGACCGGGAGCCGCGCAGACCGGCCAGCCGGCGGGAGATCTTCCATGAAACCTAACATTCATCCGGACTACCATCCGGTAACCGTGCATTGCGCCTGCGGGCATACCTTCCCCACTCGATCGACGATGAAGGGCGAGTTCCTGCGCGTCGAAATCTGCTCGAACTGCCATCCGTTCTANNCGCGTCGAGCGCTTCACCAAGAAATACGAGAAGGCCGCCGAAGCGCAACAAGCCATGAAAGACGCGAACAAAAAGAAGCGGTAAGAGATTCGCGTCCACACTTGCGCCTGCATTGCGCCTTCAAACCTTTCGGGAAATCCCCCAACTTGGTCATTCCGAG
>PMOP01000122.1 GCA_003161495.1 Acidobacteriota bacterium
GCCGGCACCATGCGAGTCGTCTTCCCGCTTGTAAGCAAACCCTTTGTTGCCGGAACGGAGATCTGAGGAACGAGGGCCAGTGTAGGCAAACCGGACCATCGCCGGAAATCTTCCACAGACGAGATCGTGTCATTCATCTGTTCGGCGGCAAAAGCCAGAACAACGCCGCCGAAAATGCCAAAGATGGCGCCTACGGCCAGAATCCGCATGCGGTGCGGGCCATCGGGCTTCAAAGGAGGGCGCGCCTCATCCAGCAGGCGGATATTGCTTGAGCTGAGCGAACCGGAAAGAGCAATCTCCTTGGTTCGCGAAGAAAGCGTTGTGTACAAGTTGGCGTCCGCATCGGCTTCACGCTTGAGCGCATCGTATTGCACAATGTCCGTGTTGGATTGATCCAGCTGGCCTTTCATGCTGCGCAAGGTATTGCGAATTAATTGTTCCCTGTTTTGTGCTGTCGAATAGGCGGATTTGATTTGGCTCGCGATTCGGGCGCGCTCCGTATCCAGCTGCTTGCTGATTTCTTCCGATTCCAGTTCCATCTTGCGGACTTGCGGGTTATTGCTCCCGTAAACCGCCAGCGCTTCCGCAAGCTGGGCGCGGCTGTCCACCAAACGCGACGTCAGTCCCTGGATTAAAACGTTGTCCTTCATTTGCGGAAGGGAATCGACATTACCTTCCTGAATTTGCTTCATGTAGGATTCGTCTTGAAGGCGTTCGCCCATCGCTTGCGTCAACTGCTGGTTCAATTCGCTCACGCGAGTTGCGACTGGATTGCCGCTCGAGGCGCTTGCGAAACTCGTAGTTCCATCGTTAGCCGCCGGCGCCACGGAACCCAGTTCCGTTCCCTCATGCTTTTTCTGAAAATCCAGGAGAGCGTCGGTGGATTGTTTGACGGATTTCTGCAGATCGGCCAAACGCGGAGAGAGCGACTGCGCCGCTCGTATCGTCGCTTCATACCGGCTGCGGTAGGTCATGTCGAGATATTGGTTCACCGTCGCATTGACAATCTGCGCCGCCAATTGCGGGTCGTTGCTTTCGTACTGGACCTCCACCAATTGGCTGCCTTTCACCTGTCCGACTTTCATGCCCGCATGAAAAATATTTAGCAGCCTCTCGGTATCGCGTTGCACGGAGGCTTTATGGTTCGACGGCAGCCATCCCGCCAGCCAGGTGATTGATCTTTGCCACACGCTTTGTTTCGCGAAGACCGGGTTTTGATCGAGATGAAGTTGATCGATCACGCCGAGCGCCAGTCCGTCACTGTTGAGGATCTCGGTTTGCGTATCCAGATATCCCGGAGTATTGGCTGCGCTGGCGGCGCCGGCATTTTCCAGGCCGATCGTGTCCACGCCCGGCGGCTCCACATCCAGTACTGACTTCGCCACATACGTGTTGTCCAGGGAGAGGACCAAAAGCACGAGGAAAAGTTCCAGAAGCAGAACGAAAGCAAGCGAAGCTTTCCAGTGCTTGCGAAGGATGCGGGCCACTTGCCGCCACATGGCCCCATCATTCACTTCGATATCGCGCCTGTTGTAGGAATGAGGCGGGATGAAGGATTCTCGCGACAGTGCATCGCGAGAGCCGTACGGGGAGAGACTGCTTTCGATCATTTTATTGTTGTAGGAGGACATTCCGGTCTCCAATTCAAAATCAAATTGTTTGGACCTACTCGAGGGCGGTTCCGAGTGAGGTTTCCTGCTGGCTCGTGAGAACGGGCTTTGAATCGGATTGCAGAGATCCAAGTACTGTCGCGCAGGCAGCGAGGCCGCAGAGGACTACAACGCCGGTAAACCACACACCGACGATGCCGCGCTCACACAACCATCCGGCAAAGACAAGAATTCCAGTGACTCCAATCGAAATTGTCAAAACATGGCCCACGGTCCATCCGCGTTGCAGCAGGAGATCGTAAAAATGACGCCGATCTCCCTGAAAGATCAGCTTGGGGGAGCGCGACCGCCGAAGGATCGCCAGCAATGCGTCCGCTAGAGGCACGCTTAGAAAAATTAAAGGGATAATAATGCTGTGCGTATCTGCCTGGACGCGGACCCAATTCAAGGAAAGAAAAGCCAAAACCACGCCGAGCAATGTGCTTCCCGAATCGCCCATAAACATTTTTGCGGGCGGCGCATTGAGGGAGAGCATGGCAGCACACGTGCCGAAAAGACTTGCAGCGACCGTAATTCCGAGCGTATTCGCTTCGCTCCACGAGATGATAATAAAACCGATGGAAATTATGGCGGCAGTGCCGGCCGCCAAACCATCCATTCCATCCAGAAGGTTCATTGCATTAATCAGGAATGCGACAAACAGGCAGGTAGCGGCCAAATCCAGAAGCGGCGAATTGAACCATTGCAAGCGCCAGCCTGCGAACCAGAGTGCGCAACCGGCGCCGATATGGAAACAGAAACGGAAGAGAGATCCTAATGGCCTGATATCGTCGATGAGCCCGACCGCCCACACGATAGCAAAAACAAAAAGCGGCAGGGAAGCGGGCCTCGAATCCTGGATGTAGAGAATTAAGATTCCGGCGAGGAAACCGGCAAACATCGCGATTCCGCCCAGCCGGGGAATGGATCCATGATGAATTTTCAGAGGGCCCGACGCATCATAGAGCGCATAGTGCTGCGCCGCTCGTTTAACGAGGGGCAGTGTTCCCAGGCCAAAAAGCAATGCGACGAATCCTGAAATGTAGGGTGTCAACATAAGCAGCTATGTTCGCGCCAATTGCGTGGAAACCAGGGGAATCGGCTCGCCGGCAGCCACTGACTCAGGTTTCTGCGGTTCCGTAGCTTGAAGGATGGCATCGCATACATATTTAATTTCCATTTCGCTTAAGCGGGTGTGAAATGGCACCGCCAGACACTCCTCGGCCGCCTGATCCGTCCGGGGAAGAGAAGGAATATTTCCTGCCTGGCACTGTTGATAAAAAGGTTGCTGGTGAATGGGCGTGAAATAAATTTGTGTAGCGACGCCATTTTCGCGCAGGAACGTCCGCACGCGCTCACGCAGGAAAGCCGGCGATTGGGAACGAAACCGAATGATATAAACAAACCAGCTGCGTTTCATTCGCGGATCATTTTCGAGCGATTGCAACTTTGCATGGCCGGAAAGCAACTCGGAATAACGGCGGGCTACGTTCTCGCGGGAGGCCAGAATTTCATCGATCCGTTCCAGTTGGGCGAGACCCAGAGCGGCGTGCAATTCACTCAGGCGGTAGTTGTAACCCATCCGCACATGCCGCAACCAGGCGCCATCCGTGTCGCGCCCTTGATTTCGCATGCTGCGGCACAGTTCAGCGATACGGCTATCATTTGTCGTGATCATCCCGCCTTCGCCCGTCGTCATTTGTTTGTTGGGATAGAACGCGAATACGCCGGCATTTCCAAACGTGCCTGTACGTTGCCCGTCGAATTCAGCGCCGATCGCTTCGCAAGCATCTTCGATGACGAAAAGGCCATATTCGCGGGCAATTTCCATGAGCTCATCCATCTGGCAAGGCAGGCCAAAAACGTGCACGGGCATCATGGCTTTTACAACTCTTCCGGAGGCGGAATCGATTAGCGGCCCATCTGCCGAGCGAGTGCATTGGTTTCGCAGATAATCCCGAACAGCCGCAGGATCCATGTTGAGTGTGGTGGAATCGATATCCACGAGGATAGGGAGGGCGCCTTCGTACAAAAAGCAACTCACGGAAGCTACAAAACTGAAGGACGTTGTGATTACGGCGTCTTTCGGGCCGATTCCCAAAGCGCGAACACACAGATGGAGCCCCGACGTGCCGCTGTTCACGGCGATCGCATGTTCGGTTCCAATGTAAGACGCGAATTTCTTCTCGAATTTCTCGAGCCACGGACCCATGCTGAGCTGGTTGGAGCGCATGACCTCGTTTACGTATTCCACTTCGCGTTCGCCAATGTCTGGAGCGGAAAGGGAAATATTCATCAGCCGATCACCGCGAATTTCTCTTGAGGAACTCCGTTAAGCGACGGGGAAATTCCTGAACGCTGCATTGCGAATCGGGGCGCGATTTCATCGAGGTATTCGAGCAACCCAGTTTGATCGTGAATCGAGAGCAGGTCCTGCATCTGTTGCACGGCTGCAAGAATTTCAATCGCCAGGGGATCGGATCCGGTCAGCCGGAACACATGCTGATTCTCCGTAGCCTGCGGGACTTCCCAGTCTTCCCAGAGTTCCTCGCTGACTTTTTCTCCTTCTCTCAGGCCTGTGAAATGAATCGGCAATTCTTCTCCAGGCACGACCCCGGCGAACAGCGTTAGAGCGCGCGCGAGTTCGTAGATATTAACGGGAGTCCCCATGTTGAAAATAAAAGTCTCTCCGCCGGTGCCTATCGATGCCGCGCAGAGAATCAGGGATACTGCCTCAGGTATGCTCATGAAATACCGGGTGGCGTGCGGATCGGTAATGCTTATCGGCTGGCCTTTGTTGATCTGTTCGGAGAAAATTCGCAAGACGCTTCCCGTGCTTCCCGCAACGTTGCCAAATCGCACATTCATGTACTGCACGCCGTGGCGCTCCGCAAATTCGCGGACGAGCAATTCCGTCAGTTTTTTGGAAAGGCCCATGAAGCATCGCGGGTTGACGGACTTGTCGGTGGAAACGTTGACGAACGTTTTCACCCCGGCTTCCACAGCCGAAAGAAGAACATTTCTGGTCCCCAGAACATTGTTACGAATCGCCTGGTCGGGATGACGTTCCATCATCCCCACGTGCTTATAGGCGGCGGCATGGAAGACAAAGTCCGGCTCCTCATTCACGAACACTTCGCGCACGCTGTGGCTGTCGGTAACATCCACGAGGAAGGGAATAATGTCGAGCCCAGGGAAAGCTTCTCCAAGGCCCATGTGGCAATAGAACAGGCTGTTTTCCGATTTATCGATGAGAATCAAGCGCTCCGGACTCGCCGCCGCGATTTGCTTGCAAAGTTCCGATCCGATCGACCCGCCGGCTCCCGTGACCAGAACAACTTTTCCGCCCACGAGATTCGTGGCCAGGGAATGGTCCGGCACAAACCGGTCGCGCTGCAACGCGTCTTCAATCGAAACGGCCCGCAAATCACGAGTAGAGGCGCGATAGGTCAAGAGATCGGCGAGGCAAGGCAGCGTCCTCACCGGCACGCCGCACTTCAGACAAGTTGCGAGAATTCGGTGGCGTTGCCCCTGTGTTGCGCTCGGAATACAGATCAGCACTTCGGAACCCTGGTACGAAAACAATACGTCGCAGAGGTTGTCGATGTTGCCGGCAATGGGCACGCCGCAGATCATAGTTCCTTTTTTCGCCGGATCGTCATCCACGAGCGCTACGGGGATGATTCCGGATCGCGGCGCGTCGAGCAACTCTTTCAGGACGGATGCCCCGGCATCTCCTGCGCCGATGATGACGACGCGCCTCGCGCTTGTACCCTCCTTTACTTTAATCTCCGAACTGTAATTGTAAATGCGTGCGCCAAAGTGGAAGGCGGAAAGCAACAGGAATAGAATGACGGCGTCGGCGATAAACAAATTTCCCGGCAGAAAAATCCCTGAGCGAGTCCTCACGATTAGAGAGAAGAGGTAAAGCAGCGCGCTGCTCGTTCCAACCGATTTTCCTATCGCGATCACATCCGCAATCCCAGCATGCCGGAAAGAACGCTCGCATACTCCAAACAGTTGAAAGGCCATGCCGCGAATAACGAGTGCCAGAGGAAGAAAAATAAGCGTCACCGCTGCCGGCAAATATCCACTGCCGCCGGTCGCAAACAATGACGCTGTGAATAGAAAGGACGCCGCGACGAGCCCCAGTTCGGCCATGCAAATGAGAATGCCTCGCCCATTCCAACTCGGTTCGCAGAACCAGTGGCCAATACGCTGCGACACGGTTTTCTTTGAACTTTTGAAAGTCGCGGAAGACAAACCCGACAATGTTTCACCGCTCTGTTGAATCATTGCAACCCGCCTTTAGGAAATGTAAAGGGATCAAAATCCAGGAAAGAATTCAGAGAGCATCGACTTCATAACCTTCGAGACGTATCGCGACCGATCGGTGAATCAAATCGACGGAGACGACCAGGCTGTGGTCGCTGGCTATGCGAACCAAAATACCTTCCAGGCCCTGGAGCGCGCCATTCTGAATTCGCACGCGCTGCCCGACGTTTAGATAGGGATGCGGGCGGCACTCGATCTGCGATTGCAACAGGGAACGCACAGCCTCGATCTGCTGCGCTGGAATCGGAGTCGCTTGGTTGTTTGGCCCGACAAAACCAATAACTCCTCTGGCTTGAAAGATGCGCACGCGGGCTTGTACCGCCCGCGACGTCCGGACAAAAACGTAGCCTGGGAATAAAGGAAAATCGACAATTTTGCGACGGTCACTCCAGGAACGAACTTGTGAAGAAAGGGGGAGAAAACTTTCGATTCCGCTTGCTTCCAACTGAGACGTCACTACTTTCTCGTGGCGTGAGCGGGTCCGGATCGCGAACCACTCGTTAGGGAGCAGTGCGCTATGCAATCCGGTTTCTATGTTTTCTTGTGGGTTGATATGCATAGGCATTGGCGAACAAGGCTCCGCCATTCTCAGTCACAACAGCTGATCCTTTTTCGAGCAGATTGAAATATTCAGGCGGCTCCCAATCACGGAAAAAATCCTCGTGACGCACACACAAGCAAGCTCGCCGCTCATCTTCTTCGACCACATGAGACCATGATCCCGCGGATCGATGAATCGGGTGAAAGTTGTATTCGACATTGAGAAGTCGTGTACCGTAAAACACAGAAAAAAGAGAGCGTTACGCGACTTCCCCAATTGAACTTAACGGCGTTTATCCTCTAAGAAATACAAGGGAAAATGCGGGCTGGAGCCGCGTTTCACCGAGATTGCTGGCTGGCTCAATCTCAACGATTTACAGCAAATAAATGTGGGAACTGCGACGTTGCGGTGCGTGCGTGGCACTTCATCCGGCAAAAGTCGGATGTCGAGACCTGGTTTTTGCGCATATCTTAAACGGCTTTTTTAATATGTAAGGATTCTTCGATTTCTTCGAGAGTGCGCCCTTTCGTTTCGGGGACGAAATAATACGAAAACAATCCTGCGGCGATCGCGCATAGTCCATAGAGCCAAAACGTCCGGCTCGGCCCCAGTGTTTCCACTAACGTCAAAAATGTCAGCGTGACCAGGAGATTCGCGCCCCAGTTAAACGTTGCGGCAACCCCTTCTGCCGAATTGCGAATCTTCAACGGATAAATTTCAGAGATCAGAAGCCAGAAAATCGGCCCCAGGCTGATGGCAAACGATCCGACGTAGGCCATCATGCTAATCACCGCCAGCCATGCCATTCCGGCCGATTGATGCGATGCGTGAAACACAAACCCCAACAAACAGAGCGTGACCGCCATCCCGCCTATGCCCACCAGCAGCAAGGGTCTACGTCCCTGACGATCGATCAACCACATGGAAAAAATTGTCATCAGCACGTTCACTGCGCCGATGCCCGCGGTCGCCAGAATCGCGCCCGAAGCGGACGAAATGCCCGCGGACTGAATGATGAGGGGCGCGTAATAAATAACGGTATTGATGCCCGTGATCTGCTGAAAAATTGCCAGCCCAATTCCGACAACGAGCGCAGGTCGGAGAGAGCGACCCAGGAGGTCGGAAAAACGCCCGCTCTCCGGCGCCTTTGTAACCGATTGCTCGATTTCCCGAAGCTCCGTTTCCACGTCGCCCGTATCTCGAATGCGCGCCAGCATGGCACGGGCAGCGGCGCGGTCCCCGCGCCGCAACAGCCACCGCGGGCTCTCCGGCAAGAAAAACATGCCCGTCCCAAAAATCGCCGCGGGGATCACGGCCAATCCGAACATCCATCGCCAGCCCTGGATTCCCGCAAACGCATAATCCACAAGG
Source organism: Acidobacteriota bacterium (assembly GCA_003161495.1). Lineage (GTDB taxonomy): Bacteria > Acidobacteriota > Terriglobia > Acidiferrales > UBA7541 > Palsa-360. The sequence continues at coordinate 7,897 of PMOP01000122.1, forward strand.
TAGGCCAGGAGAATCCCAACCGTGATGGCAAGTTGGAAAAGAGAAACCTGCCAGCCGCGGGCATCCGCGGGCGCAACCTCGGAAATATAAACAGGCACGCCGCTGGACGATAAGCCAATTCCAAGGCCGACGATAATCCGTCCAACCGCGAGGATTACGGCCGAAGGCGCGAGTGCGCACAGGATTGCACCCGCGGCAAAAATAATCGCTGTCGCGATCAGCAGTTTGCGGCGGCCAAACAGGTCCGCCAGCCGTCCACCAATCAAAGCGCCAAACGCGGCGCCGGCAAGGACTCCGCTGACGATGACTTCCAAGGCGAACGTCGTGAGGGTGAAATCATTGCGGAAGAACAACTCGGCGCCGGAAATGACTCCGGTGTCGTATCCGAAGAGCAGGCCGCCGAGCGCGGCGAAAATCGCAGCGAGGTAAACAAATGTCCGGTGGCCAGTCTTCGCCTGGGCGGTCGCGCTATTCTGCAATTCGGCCTCTAGTCTCACGGCCGTGACTTTTGGAGGAAAAAGTCTCAGCTGTGCGCAGAGCTGATTCGGACGGATAGAACGTTTCTTTCAGTCCCATACTATGCCTTCTTCGTCCACATTGCCCTTCATTCCTGATCCTTGCTCAAAACCGCCGTCTTTTCGGTTGATTCTTGCAATCCTTGCAACAAAAACTTAACGAAATCGATATCCAGAATTGAGTTCGCAGCGGTAGAACTTCGCCTGATTCTTGGCCACGCTTACGTTGCAGTCGGCCCAGCTCAAGATCGGGATTGGCCCCAGCGGAAAAATAATATTTTCTCCATTTAATTCCGCCTCCACACTGGGCCCTTCCGCCGTAGGCGGTAACGTAAAATTCAGCGACGTGCCCAGAATGATCGGATAGGTCATCCGCACGAGATCAGAAATCTGCGGACGGAATACTTCCGCCTGAAACAAAAAGGTAGTGGTGTCCGACCAGTTCCGCACAGTGACTTTGATATAGCGCCCTCCCTGCGAAAATCCGTCATTGTCGATTCTTGTGAAAGGGCAGGGGCCCGCGATACAGGAAACCCTGGCGTTTCGAAAAACACTTCCCTCGCCGGCGTCCAACGATTCGGAATTAATGGCCGCTTTCCATTTGCCGTCCGGAGAGCAGGGTGAGGCGTTCAGGCAAGCCACGTTTCCCACGTTTTGAATCTGGAAAGTTTTTACTCCTGTGCCGATATTGTCCTGCGTTACGGATTCCGTGGAATATCGTATTCGCACGTTCGCGACGGTAATGGCCGGATGGTCGACCGGCACTGCCTTTTCCTGCGGATCTTTGTGGATGGGAACGAGATGAACGATGGTGAGTTTATCGCTCACCAATTCCGTCAGGTCCAGCGGAACATAATCCGGATGCAGAAACCTGAGCGTAACGGAATCATTCCGTCCAACCCCGCGGAGAAGCGGTATGGTGAAATATCCCGTGAAATTGGATTTCGCTCCGCTGGAGGCAAGGCCGTTGGCCTCACTTATGTCCACACCGGTAATAGGGGACTGCTTGATCGGATCGTCATCCTGCTTAATGACGGCGCCACGCAACAGGATCGGACGCCGCTGGTAATTCCGAAAAAAACGGATGCCTAGAAATAGTGACGCGAACGCTCCGATACTTGCCACAATTGCCCAAAGAATTGTTTTACGCCCCTGGAGCATCATCTCTCCTGGATACTTGGATGCCTCAAGATCATGGGATGGCGTCCAATCCCCTAGATTGGTTCTAATCCCAAAGAGCCGGAACCGCCACGCTTATTTTGCGAATCGTCAGGCTTCCTTTGAATTGAAGAAAGCCTATAATCATTCAGATGCACAGCTGGCGCAGCGGCAATGGGAATTTGACTCGGCGCGAATGGTTGAGAAGGTTTGCCGGTACGGCTGCGCTTACTCCTTTCGCAAAGTGGAATCTACAATCTCCATCACACATTTCGGCCAAACATTCTCCCCAGGAGCTGCCGCCCGCCGGGCCAAAAAATTTCTCCGATCAGGACGACGCTTTTCTAAATGACCTGGAAGCAGCGAATTTCCGCTATTTTTGGGAGCAGGCGAATCCCGATACCGGCATTGTCAGGGACCGTTGCAACGTCAGAACGCCCGACAACAACGACCTGGGGAGCATCGCCTCGACTGGTTTTGGACTGACCGCGCTTTGCATTGGAGAAAAGCGCGGGTTTATTTCTCGCGCCGAAGCAAGAGAGCGCGTCTTGAATACTCTGCGATTTCACTGGAAAAAACTTCCCAATCATCGGGGCTTTTTTTATCACTGGGCCAATATTAATACAGGCGAGAGACTCTGGGATTCGGAAGTCTCCTCCATTGACACTGCCATTCTCCTCTGCGGAATTCTCACCTGCCGCCAGCATTTCGAGCACTCCGAAATCAGCATGCTGGCCGACGAAATCTTCAATCGTGTCGACTGGACCTGGCTGTCGGAAGACACGTCGATTTTGCCTCATGGCTGGAGGCCGGAAAGCGGCTTCTTGCAATATCGTTGGGATAATTACAGCGAAATGATGATGATGTATTTGCTGGGACTTGGTTCCGAGTCCCATCCACTGCCCGCCGAAAGTTGGAATGCCTGGCAGCGCACGACGTTTGAATATGACGGCATCCGTTATATCGGATCGTTCGCGCCGCTGTTCGTTCATCAATATTCCCAGGCCTGGTTTGATTTTCGCGGCAAGCGCGACCGCTACACGGACTATTTCCGCAACTCGGTCATAGCCACGGACGTGCACCGCCGATTTTGCATTGACCTCGCCGGTGAATTCCCGGATTACAGCGATGATTTGTGGGGCATCACGGCTTCCGATTCGGCTCGAGGATATGTCGTTTGGGGAGGACCCCCATCCACGGGGCCGATTGATGGAACGGTTGTTCCATGCGCCTCGGCGGGCTCCTTGCCCTTCCTGCAAAACGCAGCGATGCGCGTGCTGCACACGGTGAAAGATCGTTACGGAAATGGAGCGTGGTGCCAGTACGGATTTGTCGATGCCTTCAACCCGCTGACGAATTGGTACGATCATGACGTCATTGGGATCGATACCGGAATCACGATGGTGATGGTTGAAAACGCGCGCACTGGATTTGTGTGGGATACATTCATGAAGAATCCGGAAGCGCTGCGCGGCATGGCGCGCGCCGGTTTCCAATCATCTCCCGCCCTGGAAGCGCAGGACAGAAACCCCGGTTCTTATCCCCAGCCTTTTGGACCATCCGACCCGAAGCCCGGTCAGTGAAGTTCGATCAGCGCCAACCCTTGCGGCGGCAAGAGAATCGTAAACTTGCCTGCCTCAATGCGCGACTCTTCGGGCGGAAGTAGATTCGACGCGTTCCGTAACGCTTGAATCTGAATTTGCGTTGGATAAGCCGGCTTGCCCATGGCCGCGTAGGTCCGGAGGATAGATCCATGCGTTGCATCGAGGCGATATATTCTTGCGCGGCGATATTTCGCTGAGCCTCCTGAGCCCCCTGAACCATTGATGCTAAAGCTCACTCGTTTGTCCTCGCCAGCTGTCCCCGGCAAGATTTCATTCCAAACTGCCATGACGATGGCCCCATCTTCGCGTCTCGTCACGAGCACGGACTTGGAATCCGCTGCAATTCTCGTGGTCCCGAGTCTGTGCAATAATTTGAACGCGTTGAAGGAAGGTTTCGGGAGGCCATCTTCCGCGATCAATCCGTACCCGCCATAAAAGGGCTGTTTGACGACACCCTGTTCTTCAAAGACATCGGAAAATGTCCAGTAGGACATCATGGAGACCAGGCCGTCGCACTGGCGAATCGTGTCGGCAAGCCACGGACCCATAAAATCCGCGTCGGTCACGTCGGGCTCGGTCTTATAGCTCGCGTTGTACTCACTCCAGATGAGCGGCAATTGGGGCAGCGGCGATGCTTCCACCTGGTCATGAACTTTCCGCACAGCTCGGCAAACGAATTCCGTTCGCGGGATTTTTTCAGCGGTCCCGAATACATCTTCGCTCAAATCGTTTGCGTAAACGTGCGTGGAAATAAAATCGACGGGAACATTGTTGTCCACAACGTGGCGAATGAAGCGATCGGCCCACGCGGCCTGTGCGGTCGCCGGGCCGCCGACTCGCAGCCGTTTATCGACTTGCTTTAATGCTCTAGCCGTCGAATCGTACAATTGGAAATAAGTTTGTTCCTTGGGTTCTCCCGCCCAGAAATCCAGGTTCGGTTCATTCCAGACTTCAAAGTACCACTGGGAAACCTCATCTATCCCATAGCGGTCGATCAGATGGCGCGCAAAATGGGTAATCAGATCGTCCCATTTGTTCCAGTCTTTTGGCGGCGAAACGTTGGGTTTATACCAGAAGGATTGAAAAGCAGGTTTCGCGGCAAGCTTCACGGGCATAAATCCCAATTCTACAAACGGCCGAACATGATTTTCCAGCAGGCCGTCATAAATTTGATCCACGTAGGAAAAATTATAAACAGCCCTTCCGTCCGCATCCTCGTCATACACTCCGACTTCGTCGTGGAAAATCGCATGAAATCGTACATACTCGAAATCGGTTGCTTCCTTCACCTTGCGCAGATCCCGGCGATAACTGTCGCGCAACGATAAAATCGCGCGTCCCGACCCGAACATTTCCTCCCAAAAATGAGGAAACGCGTGGCTGGGAGCCTGAAGATTCACGGTGATGTTTTCTTCCTGAACCTGCCCCCAGACAATGAGAGGCGGGGACAGTAGAAGAATCAATAAAATAAAAATATAGGGAAACGCGGGTAAGGCGATCTTTCGTTCCATATCGTTCAAGAGTGGGAGCTCCGCTACCGATTGAGCGTCTGATTAATCTGGCGGGTTGCTTCGATCGTGACGCGTCAAAAGTTTATCACTTGACCCGGATACGAAGGCGATAATTTCATGAATAGTTTATATCGCCCGAAATCAACGGTAATGTGCCGCCTGCAGTTCAAACATTTCCGCATAAGCTCCGCCACTCCGGAGAAGTTGATTGTGCGCGCCTTGCTCGGCAATCCTTCCGTTTTCAACCACGAGGATTCGGTCTGACATCCGAACCGTGGAGAAGCGGTGAGAAATCAACACCGACATTTTGCCTTTGGTCAGGTCGGCAAAACGCTGGAAGACTTCGTGCTCGGACCGTGCGTCGAGCGCCGCAGTGGGCTCGTCGAGGATGAGCAATTGCGCATCGCGCAAATAAGCGCGGGCCAAGGCTATTTTCTGCCATTCGCCGCCGGACAGGTCCACGCCTCCGGCAAATCGGCAGCCGAGCATCTGGTCATAGCTTTGGGGAAGCTTTTGAACCACAGTTTCAGCCAGGCTCTTGAATGCCGCGGCGCGAAGGCGGAAGGCATTGTTTCGCTCATCAATCTTTCCCGTTGCGATGTTGTCCGCCACGGTCATGTCATACCGCATGAAATCCTGGAAGATGACGCCGATATTTTTCCAGAGGTCCTCAAGGTTGTATTCGCGCAGGTCGATCCCGTCGAGCAGGATTTGCCCGGAGCTAACGTCATACAGCCGCGTCATCAGCTTGACGATCGTCGTTTTCCCGTGCCCATTCGCTCCCACCAGGGCTATCCGTTCCCCGGGCTCAATCCGAAAATTAACATTCTCCAGAACCGGTTTCGATTTTCTGGGGTAGCAGAACGAAACATCCCTGAATTCAAATCCCTCGCGCATCGGCCGCGGGCCCGGCAAGCTTCCCGCCTTGGAATAAATCTTTGGTTTGACTGCAAAGAACTCGATCAAATCCGTAAGGAAAAGGGCATGGTCGGCGATGTGCGAAAAAGTGGAGAACACAGATTGTATATTCGTGCTGGCGCCGGCAATTGCTCCCGCCAGGAACGTCAAAGTTCCCAGCGTCAAAGCGCCTGCCAGCGTCAAATAAATTCCGTAGGCATAGGTTGCAAAATATCCGACGGTTCCGAGAAGTGCGAGCAGGGAACCCCAAACCAATCTACGTCCCGCCAGTTCCAAATTCTCGCGATGGATGTCCTTGGAAATCGATTCGTAACGGCCCGAGAAGAATTGTCCGAGTCCAAAGAGCTTCAGTTCTTTTGCGCTTTCCTTGCTGGTGCCCAGGATACGCAAATAGTCCAGTTCACGCCGCGCCGGGGTTTGCCCCACGCTGAGCGAGTAGCCTAGAAACGCGAATTTGGTCTCGCAAAGGAATTCCGGCACCACGCATACGATCAAGGCAAACATGATCCACGGTGAAATCACACAGATGCCCGCCGCCAGCGTCAGAGTGCTGATGACTTGTTGAACCAACTGCCCGCTTTCCTGAATCATGCCTACCCGGTCGGCGCCTTGCACGCGCGCTCGCTCCAACCGGTCGTAAAACTCGGGGTCCTCGTACCTGCTCAGGTCCAAAGTGGCGGCATGCCGCATGATGCGCGTGTTGACGTGGCGGGTGTACCGTTCGTTCAAGGCCGTGTCGCAGAAATCCACCAGCCGCCCCAGGATAATCACCATGCAGGCCAGCACGAATTCAAGCGCCACCAAATGCCAGAATCCCGAGGGCAGCTTCGTATGGTGCGATGTCACCACATAGATGGCGTCGATGATCCGGCGGGTCACCATGAGCATCCCCAGCGGGAGCACGGCCGCCGTTACCCGGATCAACAAGCTCGCGGCCACGACTCCAGGGGCCGCTTCCCATACCATTTGAAAAATCGGGGGAACATTCTTCAGGGAATTGAACCGATCGTGCCAGTCTTTCCTCGGCATCCAGACTGTGTCGGCTTTCATAATTTTCTTAATCTTCGTCATTTGGGGCCCCGACAGCGCGCTTCTCAAACTTACTGACGAGATGGCCAGTGCACGTTGACTGCCAACGTAAATTGTCCGTAAGTTCCTTTGTAATCTTTACCTGCTTGGGAATGATCTGAAAAGCCCACACGATTTTCGGCTCGATTCATGACAACTTTACACGAAGAAACACGCGCCATGTCCGTGCGAACAAAGAACATTTGGCTTTTCTAAGGGGGGAAATGAACGAGGGCTCGCCAGCCAAATCTCATCCTGCCCGGTTGCCCGGCCATAACTTCGGACCGCAGGCGGTGGCGGGTGGCCGTTTGTTCTACCGGGACGCTTTCTTCGGAACTTTTGCGCCTTTCTTGCGGGCCTCGGAAAGCCCGATTGCAATCGCTTGCTTTCTGCTCTTTACGACCCCACCCTTACCGCCCTTTCCCGAGCGCAAAGTTCCGTGTTTTCTGCGCCGCATTGCGCTTTTGACAGTTTTACTTGCGGCGCGCCCATATCTAGCCATTTTGTTCCCTCCCACTATGGTAAAGCGGCAGCTCTACAAAGGAATGTAACAATCGAAAACATGCCCCGCGATAGTCATTTTTCCGTATACGTTCGGATTAATGCCTGTATCTTCAATCAACTAAACCCCTCCTCCTGACTTGAGAATCGTCCTCGCCAAGGTGAATGTTGTATGGAGAACCCAGGTTTTCCTGCACACTACTCGGACATCGGTTAGTGCCATTCGGTCCAGTCTCCCCTCCCAAGGACTCATGAGGGTGGAGATGTCGATGGGCAGGAATCGCCGCGCTACATTTTCCTTATATCGGATATACCAGGAACACTGTATACAAAACTCCAACCGCCTAAGTTATATATCCGGGCCTCATTAGCGCCATTTGGTCACTCGTTGCACGTCCGGCAGCAAACGCCGACGGGAACCTGCGCTGGATGAAATCCGCTCCAACATAAAGCATCGGCTTGGATTGAGTTTAAGGAGTACCGTGGCAAAACGCTCAAAAGTTATCGAACTTGAGATTCCTCTAAACGGCGAACCTGCATCGAACTCGCTGCCAAAAGCCCAGACGGGAATCAGTGGGCTTGACGAAATCAGCGGGGGTGGACTGCCCCGCGGCCGCACGACGATTGTCTGCGGAGGACCGGGTTGCGGGAAGACCATGCTGGGCATGGAATTTCTCATCCGGGGCGCTCAGGAGTTTAATGAGCCCGGAGTTCTAATCGCATTTGAAGAGACGCCCCAGGAAATAGAGCGCAACGTCGCGTCACTGGGCTTCAGTATCAAAAATCTGGTCGATCGTAAGAAATTGTTCCTCGACTTTGTGTATGTGGAGCCGAGCGAGATTCAGGAAACCGGCGATTACGACCTCGAGGGATTATTCATTCGCTTGCAACACGCGGTGGACACCGTGGGAGCCAAGCGCATCTGTCTGGACACCCTGGAAGCGCTCTTCTCGGGTTTCTCCAATGAACGTGTGCTCCGCGCGGAATTGCGCCGGTTGTTTCGCTGGCTGAAGGACCGAAACCTCACAACCGTGATCACGGCGGAGAAGGGCGAAAAAACGCTCACGCGCCACGGTCTGGAAGAATACGTCTCCGATTGCGTCATTCTGCTGGATCACCGCGTGCGCGAGCAGATTTCAACGCGCCGCCTGCGGATCGTGAAGTATCGCGGGACGAGCCACGGCGCTGACGAATATCCATTCCTCATCGACGACACCGGGATATCGGTATTGCCCGTCACCTCTTTGGAAATGCATCACGAGGTTTCCAGCGAGCGAGTCCCTACGGGTATAGCGGATTTGGACGAAATGCTCGGCGGGAAGGGTTTTTATCGAGGCTCCAGCATTTTGATCAGTGGAACCGCAGGAAGCGGCAAAACGACCATGTCAGCCTCTTTCGCTGAGGCCGCCTGCCGCCGGGGCGAACGTTGCCTGTACGTTGGATTTGAAGAGTCGGTTCACCAGGTTGCTCGGAACATGACTTCGGTGGGCCTGGACCTCACCCGGTGGGTGGAAGAGGGTACGTTGGTTCATGAGGCGTGGCGGCCGAGCCAATATGGAATCGAGATGCACTTGCTGCGCATTCACAAACTCATCGAGGCGGTTAAGCCCCAGCATGTGATCATCGACCCCATCACGAACCTGGTCACCGGAAGCGCGCAAAAAGAAGTCTACTCCATGCTGATGCGGCTGATGGATTATCTGAAGGGCCGGAAAATCACCGCGATTTTCACGAATCTCACGACAGACAGTGAAGAGTTGGAACAGACCGACATCGGGATTTCCTCTCTCACCGACACCTGGATTTTGTGCCGGGACCTGGAATTAAACGGGGAACGAAATCGCTGCGTCTATATATTGAAATCCCGGGGTATGGCGCACTCCAACCAGGTCCGTGAATTTGTGATGAGCCGCGATGGGATTCGCCTGGTCCCGCCTTACGTCGGTGCGGGCGTAGTTCTTACCGGATCGTCGCGCGTGGCGCAAGAAGCGAAAGAAAAAGCCGATGCGCTGGTTCGCTCCCAGGAGATTGAAAAGAAGCAGGAAGCGCTGGAAAGAAAACGCAGCGTGCTGGACGCGCAAATCAAAGTGTTGAAACTCGATTTTTCCGCGGAAGAGCTGGAGCTGGAGCGCATGATCAAGCAGCAGCAGTCTCGTGAAAAGCAATTGAACCTGGAGCGGGATGCCATGAATCGCATTCGGTCGGGAGCTGCGGAAAAAAAGATCGATTCGGCCTCGGCAAAAAGCGCGGGAGACTCAAAATGAAGAAAAAAGTAAGAACGAACGGAAAATCCGCCATGGCTGGCCAACCCGCAATGAAGCTTCGGTTGTACGTGGCCGGGCAGACTCCCAAGTCGATGGCGGCGCTGTCCAATCTTAAAAGGATTTGCAACCAGCATCTTGACGGAAAATATGAGCTGGAAGTGATTGACCTGATCAAGAATCCGCAACTGGCTCAAGGAGATCAGATCCTGGCCATTCCCACGCTCGTGCGAAACTTGCCCGTGCCTATCCGAAAAATTATTGGAGATCTTTCGAACGTGGATCGGGTCCTGGTGGGGTTGGATCTTCGGGGATCGGACCGGGAATCGCCAAAAGATTCGCCGTCCTCTGCGAAATCGATTGGAGCAGGACATTGAAGCGTCGAACCCGCAGAAAAGCTCCTCGCGCGGCCCAAAAAACTCCGGCCCAGGGCAAAATGTATTCTCTTCGCCTATACATTACGGGGCAAACTCCGCGTTCGGCGGCGTCGATCCGCAACCTTCGTGAGGTCTGTGACGAATTTCTCGAGGGCCGGTTTGAATTGCAGGTCATCGATCTGTATCAACGGCCGGATCTGGCCAAAGACGCACAAGTGGTCGCCGCGCCAACGCTTATCAAAAAGCTTCCTCTCCCATTGAGGAGGCTGGTGGGCGATCTTTCCAACAAGAATGAAGTGCTCCTCGGTCTTGATCTCAAGGAGTAGTAATGCGCAAGAAGAAAACTAGCGGAAACGTAAAATCGGCCGCGGCGCAAAACAGGGAATTGCGCGCGCGAGTTCGTGAACTGGAAGATACTTTTCTGGCCATACAAGGCGGGCGAGTCGACGCCGTCGTCGTAAATGGCGAGGGCGGCGATCAGGTTTTTACTTTGCAGGGCGCCGAACATCCCTACCGGGTGCTCGTGGAAACCATGAACGAGGGCGCCGCGACGCTGGATAAAGACGGCACTGTACTCTATGCAAACGCCAGCTTCGCCGGAATCCTGAGCGTGCGTCTGGAAGAGATGATCGGAACCCTGCTGCAGAAACATTTTGCCCTGCAGGAACATCCCAAGCTGATCGCGCTCATTGAAAACGGCCTGCAAGGTGATTCGCGCGGCGAAGTGAGTCTCGCAAATCCCGATGGCCAGCGCCGCCTGGTGCGCCTCTCATTAAGTCCCGTCGATGACTTTGGCATTCGCACCATCTGCGTCATCGCCGCGGACATGACGGAGCTTTCCGGAGCAAACGAAGCGCTGAAGGCCAGCGAAGAAACGCTGCGAAACCTTTCCGGGCGCCTGCTGCGGCTCCAGGACGAAGAGCGCCGCCGCATTTCCCGCGATCTGCACGACGTGACGGGGCAGAAGCTGGCCCTTTTATCGATGGATCTTTCCAGCATCCTCAAGAACAAGGAAAAGGCGAACGCGGATGAGGTCGACCGCCTTTTACAGGAATCCATTGGCCTCTCCAATGAAGTGAATAAGGAAATTCGCACCCTCTCTTATCTGCTCCACCCGCCGCTGCTCGATGAACTCGGGTTGCCATCCGCGGTCGAATGGTTTGCGCAAGGTTTTGAAAATCGCACGGGCATTCATGTGGCTGTGGACGTTCCCGGCAGTTTTATGCGGCTGGCCCAGGACGCCGAAGTGGCGCTGTTCCGCATTGTGCAGGAAAGCCTGGCAAACGTTCATCGCTATTCGGGAAGCGCCACGGCATTTGTCCGGGCGCGATCCGATGGCGGCGAAGTGAGGCTGGAAATTGGAGATTTCGGAAAAGGCATGCATCTGGAATCAAAAAAGCCAAATTCTCCCTCCCTGGCCCCTTTAGGAGTCGGGATTCAGGGGATGAAGGAACGAATGCGCCAACTTGCCGGGACGCTGGAGATCACGTCCCGGATGGGCAAGGGAACTCTGGTGACTGCGATTCTTCCGATCAGCAGCCGGAGGGAGGAGATATCCGACGCCGACCGGGATTCCGAAATCCATATGATCCCGTCCAGCCTGGAAGCCCAGCCCGCAGAAACCAATGGCTGGCGAAAGCGCATCCTGATTGCCGACGATCATGACGTCCTTCGCCGCGGTATACGCACGATGCTCGAGAGCGACCCGAGCCTGGAGGTTTGCGATGAGGCGGTGGATGGCAAGGATGCGCTGGAGAAAACGCTGGCGCTGGCGCCCGACCTTGTGATTCTGGATATAAATATGCCAATCATGAATGGGTTGGATGTCCTGCGCCAAATCGTACGCCGCCGGCCGAAAACAAAAATTCTGGCTTTTTCTGTTCACGATTCCAAGCAAATTGTCGAAGAGATCCTTGCCGCCGGGGCCCACAGTTATTTGTCGAAGGCGACCGCCGGGCAGAATCTTGTGCACGAAGTGCGCGAGCTGCTGAATGTCCGCGTCCACGCCGAACACGCCTGACTGATGGCTGCCTGACTGATTCCTCTCTGTTTACGGCTACCGCCAATTTTGTAATTCGCAAAAATCGTACAGGTAAGCCTGTATTGCCATTTCCAGGATTGCTAGTACGCTATCGTACATAGGTGCTCCTCAGCTTGCTGTCACCTAGGAGAGGCCCTATGCCAAAGCGAATTTTCATCGTCGACGACAGCAAGATAATTCGGAAGTCCGTCCGCTCCCAATTGGAATCCCGCCTCCAACACATAACTTGCGCGGAAGCAATCGACGGTGTGGATGCCATACAGCGCGTAAATGAAGTACAGCCGGACCTGGTGGTATTGGATCTTTGTATGCCCGAATTGAATGGGCTGGAGACCGCCGCGGCGCTTCACGATGTATTGCCAAAGCTTCCGATCATTCTCTACACGTTGCACAAAGACATCATTTCGGAAAAGCGAGTTGAGGTATTCGGAATTTGCGCGGTGGTTTCAAAGACGGATCAAATCGAAGTCTTGGTTGACGCAATTCTAAAGCACGTGGACATTGCCAGAGCCGTCTCCGCATAATCGGCGGACGCCAAGAACTCAATGCGTTCTGCTCAAGGTGGCAATTTTATTCGGCAGGGTCGGTCGAGCGGGTGGGCGAAAACGCGGTCTAAGGCGCTCTTCCAATCCACCACAAAACCTTCGCAATAATTTTCCAGTTGTTCTTGCGGTCCAGCGTGACGGAACCGTATTCCCGATTTTCCGCATGCAGGACTTCCGTGTGATCGTAGCGCCGGAAACGCGAGACGGTCAGTCCAACGTCCTTGTGCCAGGCGATTATAATTTTCCCGTCCAGCTTGGCGCGATCGACTTGCGAGGAATCGACCACCAGGATGTAATCGTCGTAAATCAAAGGGTTCATGGAATTTCCGCGGACTCGCAGGCTGTAGGTGGAACCGGGGTTCGGGCACCATTCCTTCGGGGCCGCAATCATGCTTTCGACAGGGGCCTCGTGAAGGATCGGCATGTTGTCCCCTTTTTCGCCATTCGTGGCCGCAACGATCTTCAGCAAGGGGATCGCCACCAACTGAGTTTTTTCCGGTTTAAGGGTGGTGGTGCCGGCATGCACCAATTGAAAATTATGCAGGTTGGGCTGTGGAAAGCGGTCCCGGAGTTTCGGCAGGACGCGCATCAAATCCTCGCTGCGAAGGCCTGCGCGTCCCCAGAAAAACCAGCAATCCGGATCTCCCGCGAGGTTTCCAAGTTCGATGTAGCTGTGCGAAGGGGGCTCTTGCGCCCCGCGCTCCCAGCGGGACACACCCATTGCGGAGGAATGGACTTCATGTCCAAACGATGTCTGGCTCAAACTGAGGCGCTTGCGCAAGCGGGAAATCATCGAAGCCCAATCCGGCCTGGTCGCGCCTTTCGATTTGTTGGACGGTCTGCGCATTGCGGCGGGTAGTTCCTCGCACGTCTAAACTAAGAAACGGCAATTGCGACATTGTACATCCGGAATTGTACGCTTCCGTACGAATCTTTTAAAGGGGGTCGAAAAGATTCGATTTCATCTTACCATTTTGAACTAGCTTCCGCAGTTAAAAGGGAGTAGCGTGGAGTGGTCCCATGGGATGTATCCGCGGCCTTGCTTCTGCGGTTCCTTGCGGTCTGACAACTTGCAATCATTGAGGGCAGAGAATGGCCGACAGGGTTCAGAGTCTTGGTGTCAAATTTGCCGACTCGCCCGCCGCCACCGATGGCGGGCGCAGGAGCATGGAAAATGAGATTCTGCTCGGCCTGCCGCGCAAGGAACGCGCTCTGATCCTGTCGAAATCGGAATTCCTCTCGCTCCCGGCCCGCACCATTTTGACCGAAATGTCCAAGCCCATCGAGTTCTGCTACTTTCTGAACGGCGGAGTGGTCTCGGTCATTCATGTCATGACGGATGGCAAGAGCGTCGAAGTCGGGTTGACCGGCAAGGAAGGTTTCGTCGGCCTGCCGCTCGTTGTAGGCTACAGCACAAGCCCGACGAGGGGCATCGTTCAGATTGACGCCGCCGGTTATAAAATAAGCGCCCAGGATTTGAAAAATAGTCTGAGCGCCTGTCCCAAACTCAGGGAGAGTTTGCATCGCTATTCCCAGGAATTATCGATTCAGGCCATTCAAATAGCGGCGTGCAACCGCCTTCATGAAGTCGATGAGCGATTGGCGCGCTGGCTGTTGATGAGCCAGGACCGGATCCGATTAAGGGTGTTGCCTCTGACCCAGGAATTTCTTTCCCAGATGCTGGGAACGCGGCGGGCCAGCGTATCCGTGGCTTCCGCCATTTTGAGAAAAAAGGGCTTGATCGAAGCGGGGCGAGGCCATGTGTCGATTCTGGACAGAAAAAAATTAGAGGAAGCCAGCTGCGAATGCTACGGAGCGATTCAGCGGCAGTTGGAGAGCTGGAGAAAAGATTCGCAATAGATTTTGAGATGCTGCAAGTCGATACGATGTTCTTCCTGTGCTGAAATGAACGAGGCTGGAAGCTGCCGCTACCGGTTTGCCCAAAGTGCGATAACGGATTGAAAGACCTGAAGGCGGTTTCGGTACAAGCTGCGTGAAGGCCCCAGCGTGGCGGAGGCTAGTAGTCGGGGATTGACAGAATGCCAGGCAGAGGAGTTCCCAATGGCAGCCCATCCAGTTTCCCCTTACCCCCTATGCCCAATCTGCAACCAATCGGTTGACCTGGAAACTTGCAAGACCGACCACAATGGTGAAGCAGTTCACGAGGACTGCTACTTCTTCCGCGTGCACAATTTCCGCGCGCACAAGGCGTTGAACGGAAGCGCGAAAAAATCCCAACAACGGGTCAGTGGGGAGCCTACATAGATTTCAGAAGCGATTCGGCTCTGGGAATGAGCTGATTGGAGGCGTGCTCTTTTGAAACTACCGCACTTACGCCTGCCGCTATCGCTGACTTGGAAAAAGCTTCGTTCGCGAACAAACACAGTATAGATGGCAATTCAACGCGAACGGCGCTCCCTCGGGAACGAAGCCTCCTTCTCCCAATGATCTTCCGCTGGAAGAAGGGGACGTCTTCGTTGGCTGGGCAGAGCAAGTTGCGGTAACAGGAAAAGCAATTGTCTATCAACCGGATCCAGGGACTTCAGCAAATTATCCACTCTTCAACCTTCTCACTGCAGATGGTTTTTTGGAGGCGGTTTGTAAATGCCCGGATTGTGACTCCAACGAGTATCGTGAGGCGCTTCGCTCGGCGAATCGGGGCAATGAACCACCCCTCGAAGTCTTCAAGCCCTATGTTTTCACTGGGTAGAAAAACAGAGAACGGAAGGGCTGAGTTGGCTCCACAACCACAACTGTTGAAAGCAAGGCGATAGCGCTCATTGACCTGTTGATGAGTGTAATCGGGATATTTCAACAGTTACCGGAGTTGCGCGATATGATTACGGCATGTCGAGCCTCCTTGTTTGGTTCCTCATCGGCATCGTGCTGTTGTTGTCGCTCGGTTTCGTCAAAATGTTTGCCCTCAATACGTATGACCTGAAACTGTGGCCTGCTATTCATCGTGCAAGACGGGAGATTCGGAAGATCGCCCGTCAGCGCGTTCCGAACGCGGATGTATTCAGCAGGCAGGGTGCGACAGCAATCAGTCCAGGCCACCTAAGTTTTGGTATCAGGGTGGAAACCGACAAGCAGCGAACCGCCCTGTGTGAGGACCGCGAGATTCACAAACAATTTCGTGATGCATTGGTGAAGGCTGGGTACCCGCCAACTACTGTCCCTGTGGTGCATTTCGGCATTCAGTCGCAAGAGACAGTGGACCGCGAATACGGAGGGAGTTGGGACGAAGCCGGACAGAT
The DNA here is from genome assembly GCA_003161495.1 of Acidobacteriota bacterium. Taxonomy (GTDB): domain Bacteria; phylum Acidobacteriota; class Terriglobia; order Acidiferrales; family UBA7541; genus Palsa-360. The sequence goes on from PMOP01000122.1 coordinate 23,653, forward strand.
GCCCTGAAGCTCTACTCTCAGTTGACGAAACCAGGCGATTACACTCATTTACTCCCCGCGCTGCCCCGCGAGCGAGCCCCGGCCTAAAGTCAAAGGGTGCGGTGGGGGTGTAGCGCGACGATCTCGTCCACTTCGCGCTGATGTTACTTCCCTGCGATTCCTTCAGCGATGCCCGCCGCGATCGGTACTTTATACAACTGGTGTTGATATGCCTTGATCATTAACAGGATCCAGAGTATGAGGCCCACTAACGTTAGTAGCAACGAGATCATGGTCCACACGCCAAACCCGAACAAGCCACCAATGTTAAGAATTATTGCGAGACCAATCCTAAAAATGGTGAGCGCTCCGAATACCACAATGGATTGGGCCGCGTGAAATCTTACGAAGGGGCGCTTGTCGATCAGAAGAAAGATAATTCCGGAGATCCACCCAAGGGCGTAGCACAACAATCCCGCTATGTTTTCTGCTAGGCCTTCGCTAGACGCGCTTGCTACCCCAACCGTCACAGCGTTTTGGCTGGCACCGCACTTCGGACAAAATGTCGCAGATCCGAGTTCCGAGCCACAGGCTTTACAAAATGCCATCGAGA
>PMOP01000476.1 GCA_003161495.1 Acidobacteriota bacterium
TGCACGCGAAGGCGGCGAAGCGCCTCGGGTATTCGCGAACGATGCGCGCGTAAATATCGTTGCCGAGCCGGGCCGCGTCCACCGCGTCGCTTTCCTTCGCGAAATACGGGAGCTGGCCTGAGACGGAGAGAATCTGCATGTCTACTTCGGAGCGGTCCATGTTGCGGAAATGGTCTTCGAGTCCGCTGAAATCCTTGGAAGCGAGCTTCATCTTGCGGATCAGGCCGGTGACGTGGCTCGCGCCGTATAAGTCCAAACGGTCCAGGTATTCGAGCGGAAAATAGTGCGCGTGAATGTCGATTCTCACGGGAAATCCTTTCGGCTATTAAATTTTCGCAACCTTGAATCCGCCATCGCGATATAGCGAGCAGGCGGAGTATACAACGACAGGCCGCATCGAAAATCATTGGCGTTTTTTAACTTTTTGCCGATAGTGAAGGTGTGAGCGAAAAGAGGATCGAGTTTAGAATTCCGCTGATGGCGCGCGTCGATGTCCTGTGGGCCGACGAAGACGGAACTCCGCGCGTGGCGCCGGCGACGCTCGAAGACACGTCGCACCGCGGGATGAGCGTGCGCATGAAAACCGCCGTGAGGGTCGAGTCGCATGTCACGGTGAAATGGGGTAGCGAACAGGACTCCGGCATTGTTACGAATTGCCGCCGCGAAAAAAAGGACTACATTCTTGGCATTCAACGGGAAACCGCGGAAGAAAAGTAATCACAAGCCGGCTTTGACGATCTAGTGGCGCATGCTTTAGCTTGCGGGTTTTAATGCTTGCAAGAATTAAAACCCGCAAGCTAAAGCATGCGCCACTACTTCGCCAAATAAAAATAGCCGACTTTATTGTTCGGCGCTGTGCCATACCACATCCGCCCTTGCGCATCGCGGAAGAATTCGCGGATGGCGGGTTCGGGATGCGGAAACGGATACTCGATGACTTTTCCTGTGCGGGGATCAAAACGCCCAATCAAATCCATGTTGTGCGAGTCATACCAAAGATAACCGTCGGCATCAAAACCCAGGCCGTACGGGCTTGGATCAGGCCCAGGCAGGGGAAATTCCTTGAAGGTTTGCGTCTTCGGATCGAACCGGGCCACTTTTCCGCCGCGAAATTCACCGGAATAAATCGAGCCGTCCGGGCCGATTTCCATTCTTCGAGGGTAAGCGTCAGGCGTCGGCAGGGTCCAGAAGGAAACTTTGTCTGTCCTGGAATCCACTTTGCCAATCTTGTTCGTGAAAATATTTGTAAACCAGACGTCGCCATTTTTGTCCGGCTTGACATCGTATATGTAACCGCCGCCGCTATCGAACCGCGTAAACTTCCCGGTCTCCGGATCAAAGCGCGTCAGCGGTACGCCGCTCGTCCACACTTTTCCGGTGGGATCGATTCGCACAGTGTGCTTCGATCCGCCGTCTTCGATTCCCTCTTTCCCGGGCAGGTAAACGTCTTGATATTCGGTGATCTGTTGCGTCGCGGGATCCCATTTGCCGACCCTATTGGGGCCTTGCTCCGCAATCCAAACCGAACCATCCGGCGCAGGCACAGCCGAATGGACTCCGCCGGTGCCTGTAAATGGAATCGAAAAATCCTTCATCTCGCCCGTTTTCGGATCGAGCCGCGTGATTTTATTCGCGAGGCCAAAATCCGGAATCCAAAGGTAGCCATCTTTATCCGGAGCGGCGCTGAATGGCATGCGGCTCGGCGCCGGCATCTCATATTCCACATACACGATGTTCATGGCATCGCTGCTGAAGGGCCGCACCGTTTTCTGATAGGCGGGCATGTCCGCGGGCGACTTCGGAAGGATGGAATCTGTACCGAACAGGCTGTTCAAATAGTTCGCTACCTCCTCCGCATCCTGATCGCTGAAATTCGGGCCTAAAAAGACGCTGAAGCGCATGGCCTCGCGCATGAACGCGATGCGGTCCTTCCAGCCGTCGAGATCGCGGTGAACGGAAGCTATGCGGCTTTGAAATTGATGGCAGATGTTGCAATGGCCGAACAGTAAATCTTTTCCTTTTCCCGCGGGCCACAACTGCGTCGCCTGGTATTGCGATATTTCATTCCAGCGCACCTGGCTCTTCTGGAGTGAAAAATCGAGCGAAGCATTCTGGTCGGTGGTGAGCGCAATGCCCGGGCGTGGATCCGCGCGATAGCCCACGGCCCTGATCTGCACGCGATAATCCCCTGCCGCCAAATCCGGAATGCGGTAGCGCCCTTGGCTGTCCGACAACACGATGACCGTAATCCTGGTCTTCGCGTTCTGCGCCTCGACAAACGCGCCTTGAAACGCCGCGCTATCCGCCCCGCTGACGGTCCCGGTGATCGTCGCGCCATAACACGCCGAGCCGAGTAAAAGGATCAAACCGATCAGCACCAGGATTTTGCTTTGTGGCCGCATGCGTCGCTCCCTCTTTATTGGTCGTCCGTGAGCCCATGCTAGCTTTTTTCGGTCCTTCATTCACTACATTTCCGAAAGTGGCGCAGGCTTCAGCCTGTGGGTTTTGGTACTTGCGAGAACTAAACCCCACAGGCTGAATCCTGCGCCACAAACCCAGCTCAGGCACTTCGCGTCTGGCCGTTGACACGAGCCGCTACCCGGCATATCGTCTTGCGCAAGGAATAAAATAAATCGCAAACCAGGATCAACTTATGAAACGCGATAAACAAAATCAGAACGGCGTCTCGCGCCGCGATTTCATCAAGACCACAGCCACGGGAGCAGGCGCGGCTGCACTGACCGGGCTAGGCGTGGAAGCAGCGAAACCCGAAGGACGGCCCGCGCGCTGGGATAAGGAAGCGGACGTCGTGATCATCGGCGCGGGAGCAACCGGACTGCCTGCGGCGATTCAAGCGGCCGAAGGCGGCGCGTCCGTGATTCTGATCGACGCGAATACCGATGTTGGCGGACACGCGATTTTGAGCGGCGGAAATCTGGCTCTTGGCGGCGGCACGAGCAGGCAGAAAAAATATGGAGTGGTCGATTCGCCGGACCTTTTGTATTCGGACCTGACGGATTGGTCCGTCGTCGAGCCCAACGGGTTTCCCGATTACCGGTACAACGATAAGGAAATCATTCGCGCGTTTGCCGATGAAAGCGCCAAGACTTACGAGTGGATGGTGGAACACGGCGTCGTGTTTGTGGAAAAAGCTCCGGACACGCTCGGTGGCCACGCCTGCGGCAATTCCGCTCCTCGGGAGAGTCATGCTGCGCCCATGGCGTGGCCGCTCGTTCAGAATGGCGGCCCAATGCCCGCCGATAAAGCCGCAACTACTTCCTCAGGCGCCGGCATGATCCGGCCGCTCGAAGCCGCTGCGAGGAAGCTGGGCGTGCAGATTCTCCTTCAACACAAGATGACAGGCATCGTCCGCGAGAATCCGAATTCTGGGAGGGTTCTGGGAATTTCAGCCACGAGCCAGGGCAAGACCGTGAACATTCGCGCGCGCAAAGGCGTAATCATCGGCACTGGCGGGCACAGCAGCAATGTGAACTTCCGCAGAATTTTCGA